>DAOUWN010000013.1 GCA_030667105.1 Deltaproteobacteria bacterium | reverse complement strand
GACGACGGATGTGACGGGAGTGGTGACGCTTCCGGAAGGCACGGAGATGGTGATGCCTGGGGATAATGTAACGATACATGGTGAGCTGATTACTCCCATAGCAATGGAGAAGGAGCTCAGGTTTGCCATTCGCGAAGGTGGTCGTACGGTAGGAGCCGGCGTTATCAGCGAAATACTGGAATAGGTCAAAATTATGAATCAGAAGATACGGATTCGGATGAAGGCTTTTGATCATAAGCTGTTGGATCAATCAACTACCGATATTGTTGAAACGGCCAAGCGCACGGGCGCTAGGGTTGTAGGTCCCATACCGCTTCCTACGGTGATCAACAAGTACTGTGTATTACGCTCACCACATAAGGACAAGAAGTCGCGGGAGCAGTTTGAAATCCGGACTCACAAGCGTCTTTTGGATATCTTGGACCCGACCCAACAGACGGTTGACGCTCTCATGAAGCTGGATCTGTCGGCAGGGATAGATGTTGAGATAAAGCTGAATTAAATCATAAGTAATTCAGCCCGGTTTGTCCGGGTGAAAATCGAAAAGGCTCTGGCGTTTTGGCCAGAATTCGAACCCCGAATGAGGAGAATGAGGAATAGAGATCATGCATAGGGGGCTCTTAGGAAAAAAACTTGGTATGTCAAGCCTCTTTTCCTCAGGCGGTCGACAGGTCCCGATCACCGTACTCGAAGTGGGACCTTGTATCGTGACCCAGATAAAGAGATTGGAAAGTGACGGATATGATGCGTTGCAGGTGGGTTTTATGGAAAAGAAACCCTATCGGGTGAATAAACCCCTGCAGGGGCATTTCAAAAAGAGTGGTGGCAAGGGATACAGGGCTTTGACGGAAATTGCAGTGGATGATCCCTCCCAACATACATTGGGGGACACTTTGACTGTAGACAGTATGTTTGAAGTGGGAGAGATTGTTGATGTAGTCGGAATTTCACGTGGGAGGGGCTTTACCGGCGTAATCAAACGTTGGGGGTTTCACGGAGGTAAGGCAACTCATGGATCCATGTTTCATCGCGCGCCTGGTTCTGTTGGGGCATCTGCAACCCCTTCCAAGATCGTCAAGGGGCGCAAGCTTCCGGGCCACCACGGGAATCAACGGGTTACAATAAAGAATTTGGAGGTTGTTGATATCCGCCCGGAGCAGAACCTCATGATTGTGAAAGGCGCGGTGCCTGGAGGCAAGTCAGGGGTAGTTGAGGTCAGAAAACGAAAGATAGCGCCTAAAAGGCGATAAGGCAGGAACGGAACTTATGGCTGTTTGTGACATTTATAATATGGACGGCGAAAGGGTCTCCGACATAGACTTGGTTGACGAGGTTTTTGATGTCCCGGTCAAGCAGCACGTCTTGCACCAGGTGGTCACTATGCAATTGACCAATAAGCGTTCGGGGACGGCGGCTACCAAAGGGCGTTCTTTTGTGCGTGGCGGCGGGCAGAAACCTTACCGCCAGAAGGGGACTGGTCGTGCCCGAGCCGGCTCTCGAAGTTCTCCCCTATGGCGCGGTGGCGGCGTAGTCTTTGGGCCGAGTCCGCGTAGTTACGGCTACAAGGTGCCCAAGAAAGTGCGCAGGCAAGCCCTTAAGATGGCGCTGAGCAGCAAGTTACAAGATAAGGACTTGATCGTTGTGGACCGACTTGATTTGGAGACTGTCAAGACCAAACGATTTGTGGAGGTCTTGGCCGCACTGAGAACGAGAGAGGTCCTTATCGTAACAGACCGACAGAATGAAAACTTGGAGATTTCTTCCAGGAATGTGCCTTATGCCAAGGTGCTTCGCTCTGAGGGCTTGAACGTTTATGATATCTTGAGGTTTAAAAGCCTGATTCTAGTTGAGCCTGCCGTGAATCAGATACAGGAGAGATTACTCTCATGACGTCATACGAAATTCTCAATAGACCCTTGATTACCGAAAAGAGTACAATCCAGAAGGAGAGCACCAATCAGCTTACATTTGAGGTGGATAGGAGAGCCAACAAGGTTGAGATACGGCGGGCCGTTGAGCGGGTCTTCAATGTCAGGGTCGTTGCTGTTCAGACGATGCAGATGAAAGGCAAGGTCAAGCGTTTTGGACGGATCCTTGGCAAACGTCGCAACTGGAAGAAGGCGATTGTCACCTTGGCCCAGGGTGAACATGTTGAGTTTTTCGAAGGAGTATGATCGGTTGAGCCTGTTTAGCCCGTTGCCCGTTTGGCCCGTTAGAAGCACAAATCGTAGCAGCCAGCGCAAAGGGCAAAATGGAAGTTCTGGACGCTATGTTTTATGGACGACCAACAGGCTAAACCGGCAACCGGCTAAACGGAAAGGTAAAAAACATGGCGCTTAGGAAAATAAAGCCGACCTCTCCAGGGCGACGATTTCAAACATACGATACGTTTGATGATATCACGTCTGCGCGGCCTGAGAGGAGTTTGCTCCGACCACTAAAGAAAAGTGGCGGCCGGAATGTCCATGGTCGTGTGACATGTCGCCATCGCGGGGGCGGACACAAGCAGCGATACCGCCTGATTGACTTTAAGCGTGACAAGGTAGATGTCCCGGCAAAGGTGGCTACTATAGAATACGATCCAAATCGATCAGCCCGCATAGCGCTTCTTCATTATGTGGATGGAGAGAAACGCTATATTGTTGCTCCTCAGGATCTTAGAGTGGGAGATATGGTTGTCGCAAGCGAGACGGCTGATATTAAGCCCGGCAACGTGTTGCCTCTTCGATATATTCCCCTTGGCATGCAGATCCACAACGTGGAACTGCGTCCCGGAAAGGGGAGCCAGTTGGTCCGAAGCGCGGGCAACTACGCTCAGTTGATGGCCAAGGAAGGGCGGTATGCGCACGTGAAGCTCCCATCGGGCGAGGTGCGCATGATTCTGATAGATTGCAAGGCAACCATAGGCCAAGTGGGTAATGCAGAACACGGGAACATCTCTTTGGGCAAGGCGGGACGAAGGCGTTGGCTCGGCCGGAGACCAACGGTTCGGGGTGTGGCCATGAATCCCGTTGATCACCCCATGGGTGGTGGCGAAGGGAAGGCGTCTGGCGGACGTCATCCGTGCTCGCCTTGGGGGGTCCCAACAAAAGGTTTCAGAACCCGTAAGAAGAATAAAGTGAGTGATCGCTACATTGTAAAACGTCGGCGGTAGCAATTTGTTTCTATTAACGAATAACAAAAATCATAACCACAAAATATTTTTCTTGAATATAGAAGCAAGGTATTAACGTCTCGAAATTTCTACAATAGGAAAGAACATGCCGCGTTCACTGAAGAAAGGCCCTTATATCGAGCCTAAATTGTTACGCAAAGTCCTGGTGGCACAGGAGAGTGGGAGCCGGAAGGTAATCAAGACATGGTCCAGGCGCTCGACTATTGTGCCTGAATTGGTTTCTCTGACCCTGGCCGTACATAATGGGAAGAAGTTCGTACCCGTCTTCGTCTCAGAAGATATGGTGGGCCATAAACTGGGGGAGTTTGCGCCGACAAGGACTTTTTACGGACATGCTGGCGTTAAGAAGACACGCATAAAAGCTAAGAAGTGATGGACGGATTGAGAAATGGAAGTTAGGGCGGTAGCCAAGTACGTACGGATTTCTCCCACAAAGGTTCGGCGGGTGGCAACAACCATCAAGGGCAAGCCTGTAGAGGACGCCCTGAATCTTTTGGGCTATATGCCACAGCGTTCAGCCAAGATTCTGGCAAAGGTGATTCGTTCGGCGGTGGCAAATGCTGACCAGAAGCCTGGCATTGACGTGGATAGCCTGTCCGTTTCAAATATTACCGTTAATCAGGGCCCAAGCTTGAAACGTTTCAGGCCTCGGGCCATGGGTCGAGCAACCAGAATTCTGAAACGCACCAGTCACGTTACGATTGTGCTGGCCGAATAATGAGGCATTTGTGAGAAAGCGATCTGGCTCGCTGCGTGAGCAAAAGACATCTTGCGGGCTTGTCAACAACAGCATACGGAGGATGTCGGTTTGGGACAGAAAGTCAACCCGATAGGCTTTAGACTTGGGGTGATCAGGTCGTGGGATTCTCGGTGGTTTGCGGGGAAGGAGTATGCCTCATTTATCGAAGACGATTACAAAATTCGGGAATTTCTAAAGAAAAAACTTTACCATGCCGGCATATCGAAGATCGAAATTGAAAGGTGGGCTAAGCGCATTAGGTTGCGAATATACGCGGCCCGCCCCGGAATCGTCATAGGGAAGAAAGGCGCCGAGATCGAATTGCTGAGAAAGGAACTGGAGAAGATGGTTCCTCAAGAGGTGGTTATTGATATTCAAGAGGTGAGGAAGCCCGAAGTTGACGCTCAGCTTGTTGCGGAAAACGTTGCTTTGCAGATCGTACGCAGGGTAGCCTTTCGCCGAGCTATGAAGAGAAGTGTCGCCTCGGCCATGAGGTTTGGCGCAAAGGGCATCAAGGTATGTTGCTCAGGTCGTCTGGGCGGCGCTGAGATGGCTCGGACTGAATGGTATAAGGAAGGCAGGATTCCTCTTCATACCTTGAGAGCTGACATTGATTACGGGTTCACTGAGGCCCGGACTACCTACGGTGCGATCGGGGTGAAAGTGTGGATATTTAATGGCGAGATCCTTGAACAAGAAAGGGCCACAGCGGTTTAGAGGAACTGTGTCATGTTGAGTCCTAAGAAGGTTAAATACCGAAAACAACAAAAAGGCAGAATGAGAGGCATGGCCTATCGCGGATCGGAGTTGACGTTTGGGGAATTTGGACTTCAAGCTCTTGAGTGCGCCAGTATTACCTCTCAGCAAATAGAGGCTGCCCGTATTGCCATGACACGCCATGTGAAACGTGGCGGGAAGATCTGGATCCGAGTTTTTCCGGACAAACCGTTTACGAAAAAGCCGGCTGAAACCCGAATGGGCAAAGGAAAGGGCTCCCCTGAGGGCTGGGTTGCAGTCGTAAAGCCAGGTCGGATTCTCTACGAGATGGAAGGAATTTCATTGGAGCTTGCAAAAGAGGCACTTCGGCTGGCTTCACATAAACTCCCGTTCAGAACACGCACAGTGGTGCGAGGGGAGCGTTGATGAAAGCAAGTGAGATCAGAGAGCTGGGTTCAGAGGAAATCCGCCAAAAATTGAGCGAGTTAACAGAAGAGCAATTCAATCTCAGGTTTCAGCACGCTACGGACCAGCTTGAAAACGCCATGAGGCTGTGTCATGTCAAGCACGATATCGCTCGTGTGAAAACCGTTTTGAGGGAGTTGGAGCTGAAGCCTGGTCATAGGTCGTAGTTCCCATGGGAGAGAGGTTTGTTTTTTTGAAGCGGCGCAGCCGCGCTATTAAGGGTTCATGACACATGAAAGATCGGGGAATACGAAAAAGACGGATTGGCAGGGTTGTAAGTGACAAGATGGACAAGACTGTTGTCGTGGCCATAGATAGAATTGTCAAGCATTCTGTATACAAGAAGTATGTTAAACGACGTTCCAAGTGTGTGGCCCATGATGAGAAAAATATGTGCGGTTTGGGCGACAAGGTAATGATCATAGAAACAAGGCCACTGAGCAAGACAAAGCGGTGGCGCGTTTGTGAGGTTATGCAAAAGGCTGTTTAAGGGGAATTGTGGCAGATGATACAGGCGGAAACCAAGTTGCAGGTTGCGGACAATTAGGGAGCAAGAAAACTGTATTGCATCAGGGTACTGGGGGGGTCCAGGCGACGGTATGCAAGGATTGGTGATGTTATTGTTGTCGCAGTGAAGGAGGCAATACCACACGCGAAGGTAAAGAAGGGCGACGTAATGCGGGCGGTCGTGGTCAGGACCACAAAGGAATTGCGCAGGCCTGATGGTTCTTACATTAAGTTTGACGATAACTCGGCGGTGCTGATCAATCCGAATGGGGAGCCCGTTGGAACCCGTATCTTTGGCCCTGTGGCCAGAGAACTTCGAGCAAAAAAATTTATGAAGATCATTTCATTGGCTCCAGAGGTATTATAGCCCGGGAGCTCTGGCAAGGGGGAAGCCGTCTATGGCAGCCGGAAGGTGCAGCATCAAGAAGGACGACAGAGTCAAAGTGGTGGCCGGCAAGGAGAAGGGCAAGATCGGCAAGGTCCTAAAAGTGCTTCATGAGAAGGAACGCCTTATAGTTGAAAATGTCAATTTCGTGAAGTGTCATAAGAGACCCGGGGGCAAGACACCTCGCGGGGGGATTATAGAGAAGGAGGCCTCCATTCATTGGTCCAACCTGATGCTGATGTGTGACAAGTGCATAAACCCCATTAGGGTTAAGATGCAGCGCCTTGAAGACGGCAAGAAGGTCAGTGTCTGCAGGAAGTGCGGAGAGATCATTGATAAGTGATTTGACTCTTAGAGGCTCGTTATGTCTAATTTGAAGACGTTTTATCGACAACAAATCGTTCCAGAACTCATAGGCAAACTTGGGTATAAGAATGTCATGCAGGTCCCAAAACTGAGTAAGGTCGTGCTGAACATGGGGCTTGGAGAGGCAATACAGAATATCAAGGTTCTTGATTCTGCCATGGAAGAACTTGCACTGATCGCGGGCCAAAAGCCAGTGGTAAGACGCGCGCGCAAATCGAGTGCGTCGTTCAAGCTCAGGGCAGGTATGCCGATAGGCTGCACGGTGACCCTTCGAGGGGATCGCATGTATGACTTATTTACAAGGCTTGTTAACATTGCATTGCCGAGGTTGCGGGACTTTCGCGGGGTATCGGGCAAGGCCTTTGACGGGCGGGGCAACTATTCCTTGGGCATCAAGGAACATATCATATTTCCGGAAATCGACTATGACAAGATCGACAAGGTTCAGGGGTTGAACATAACCGTCGTGACCAATGCGAAAACTGACGAGGAAGGCAAAGAGCTCCTAAGACTAATGGGAATGCCTTTTAGGAACTGAGAAGAAGGAGGAGTGGGTGGCAAGGAAAGCTCTCAGGGTTAGGGCGAAACGCGAACCCAAGTTTTGCAGTAGGGCCTATTCAAGGTGTCCGATATGTGGACGAGCCAGGGCCTTTATGAGAAAATTTGGCGTTTGCCGCATATGTTTCAGGAACTTGGCGCTCATGGGGCAGTTACCAGGAGTAGTCAAGTCGAGCTGGTAATAAAGAGGTCATTACTCGGATAAACACAAACTCTGTTGTTATCGGACTATGAAGGAGATAAGCAATGTCAGTAACTGATCCGTTGGCTGATATGCTGACCCGTATCAGGAATGCATATACGGCCAAACATGGCAAGGTGGACATTCCCGCATCTAACATGAAGATCAGCATTGCCAAGATATTGAAAAGCGAAGGCTACATTAAGAACTATAAATTGCTCAAAGAACAAGGCCATGGGATATTGAGGCTTTATCTCAAGTATCAAGAGAGCAACCAGGGAATTATTACAGGACTGAAGCGCCTGAGCAAACCGGGCCGACGAGTGTATGTTAAGAAGAAAGATATACCTTTTGTTTTAAATGGAATGGGCATAGCTGTGCTCTCGACCTCAAAAGGGATTCTTACGGACCGTGAAGCGAGAAAGCACAATGTCGGCGGCGAGCTTTTGTGCGGTATCTGGTAGGTTAGGGGTTGCCTGGGATTTAGTCCGTTAGTCATGGAATTCGTCTTTTTTTTGGTAGAGAAGTCTCTGTTGTACTCAAGTTAACGTCTATGGTTTATCGGTCACGCTGCTCGTTACGTCCTACGGGTATCGGTTGTGTCATTCTTCACGACGGTTTGACGTAACCCGAGCACCGAAATCCGCCTGAGGCGGACGCAACCCTAACCCTTGACGAATCAGGAAAGAAAGGATGTACCGATAATGTCACGAGTGGGAAAGCGACCAGTTCCCTTACCCGATAGCGTGACCGTCTCCTGTGAGGGCCGGAACCTCACCGTGAATGGGCCGAAAGGGGATTTGTCTCGTCTGATACATGGCGATGCAGAACTGAACATTGAGGATGGTCTTGTCAATGTCATCGTGTCTGGCGAAGACAAGAAAGCCTCGGCCATCCAGGGATTGACTCGTACTCTGGTGGCGAACATGATCTGGGGCGTTACTCAAGGATTTGAACGCGTCTTGGAACTCATTGGTGTGGGATACCGCGTTGATTTGAAGTCGAATGTTTTGACGTTTGCAGTGGGATATTCTCATCCTGTTGTTTACAAACTTCCTGACGGCATAACGGCCTCGGTCGACAAGAACAGAGTAGTTCTGAGAGGTATCGACAAGGAGCTGCTTGGAACGACGGCTGCAACCATTAGGGGTTTTAGAAAGCCCGAGCCGTACAAAGGCAAGGGAATCAAGTACGTCGAAGAGCGCATTAGACGTAAAGTGGGCAAGTCTGGCGCCAAATAATGGTTAATCGACCCCATGGTTGGCGGAGTGACTATTGAAAAGGCTGGGCCGTTCTGAGGGTTTTGATAAAGAGGATAAATTCGAAATTCGAATACCGAAATTCGAAACAAATTCTAATGTCCAAAAGTCCCAAACATATTAAGGATAAGGTTTTCAGGATAGGCTCGGCCACGAGAACGTTTTTGTCATTTGGATTTTCATCATTTGGTATTGTTTCGAATTTCGTGCTTAGATATTCGGATTTCCATACGGGTAAGAAAACAATAAGGCTGATTGAAGATAAGTGAGCGAAGCTAACTAAATCGTATTAGGAGAAAGAGCCCATGGGGGCATTAAGCAAAAAGAAAGAAGCGCGTTTGAAACGAAAAAAACATGTGCGGAAAACCGTCTTTGGCACAGAGGATCGACCGAGACTTACGGTTTTCAGGAGCGCACGTCACATGTATGCTCAAGTTGTTGTTGATACGACTGGTCATGCAGTGGCTGCAGCTTCTACCTTTGAGAAAGAGGCGCGCCAGCATTCCCCGTTTGGAAGCAAAGTAGAGGCAGCAGAATTTGTGGGCAGGCTCGTTGCACAGAGGGCAATGGAAAAAGGGGTGTCTAAAGTGGTTTTTGACCGGAATGGTTTTCTGTTTCACGGTCGAGTGCGTGCTCTTGCGACAGGGGCTCGTAAACAAGGTCTTGATTTTTAAGGTTTGCCCTTAACAAGGAGGAGAACGATTGATAGGTCAAGAGACAGACGAGATTCAGCTAATAGACAAGGTCGTTCATATAAGCCGGACAGCCAAGGTGGTCAAAGGGGGGCGTCGGTTTAGTTTTAGCGCTGTGGTTGTCGTCGGTGATGGCAACGGCAAAGTGGGATGCGGCTTGGGCAAGGCCAACGAGGTGCCTGAGGCCATTCGCAAAGGGGTCGAACGCGCTAAGAAGAACATGACCCAGGTGGCGTTGGTGAACCGTACCATCCCCTATGAGGTCATAGGCAAATATGGCGCTGGGCGGGTGCTTCTAAAGCCTGCCTCCCAAGGCACTGGTGTCATTGCCGGCGGCGCGGTGCGCGCTGTATTGGAGGCCGCTGGCGTGCAGAATATCCTGACAAAGTGTATGAGGTCTCACAACCCCCACAACTTGGTCAAGGCCACGCTTGATGGCTTGTTTCAACTACGGAGCCGTGAAACGATTGCGGCTTGGCGTGGCAAGCAGCCTGGCGAGATATAAAATCGCGTAGCGATTCTATCAAGGAAAATGTTCATGTCTGAAGCACTTAGGATTACGCTGAAAAAAAGTCTCATAGGAAGACCGGAGAAGCACCGGCTGACTGTTCGAAGTCTGGGTTTGAGGAAGTTAAATAGCACGGTTATTTTGAAGGATACCCCTTGCATCAAGGGAATGATTCGAAAGGTGCCCCATCTACTAGAGGTTGAGGAGATCTCGAATGAAACTCCATGAACTGTCGCCTCCGAAAGGAGCCCGGAGGTCAGCCAAACGCGTTGGCCGAGGACTCGGTTCTGGGAATGGCAAGACTGCCGGACGCGGTTCAAATGGGCAGAAGAGCCGTTCTGGCGGGAACATCAGGCCCGGATTTGAAGGTGGCCAGATGCCACTGCAGCGCCGTTTGCCGAAGCGTGGCTTTACCAACATTTTTAAGAAACAATATGCTGTTGTTAACGTGAGGGACCTGGGGCGTTTTGACAAGGGATCAGTGGTAGACGGGGCGGCCCTGGCGGACGCTGGGCTTGTTGCACGAAAGCGAGACGGAGTGAAACTGTTAGGTCACGGCGCCATTGACTACCCCCTGGTTATCAGGGTGAACCGTTGTAGCAAGTCAGCGCAGGCCAGCATTGAAGCTGCTGGTGGGCAGGTAGAACTGGTGTGACATGGTAGGTGGTTTTCAGAATATATTCAAGATACCGGAACTAAAGAAGCGGGTTCTCTATACGTTTGCACTCTTGATGGTGTATCGCATTGGCTGTGCCGTGCCAACACCCGGTATCGACGGAGATGCCCTTGCTTCGTTTTTCGCCCGTGCCAAAGGGACCCTGTTGGGGATGTTTGACATGTTCTCCGGTGGCGCTCTGGAAAGGCTTTCTGTATTTGCCCTGGGGATTATGCCTTATATCAGCGCATCCATCATTTTGCAGCTTCTCACCGTGGTTGTTCCTCATCTTGAACGACTTTCTAAGGAAGGGGAAGCCGGCCGAAAAAAAATTACTCAATACACACGTTACGGCACAGTTTTCCTGAGTATCATCCAGGGGTTTGGCATCGCTGTCGGGCTTGAGAGGATGAGTGTGCCGGGTGCGGCCACGATCGTGGCCCATCCTGGATGGAGTTTTAGATTGATAACAGTGATTACACTTACTGCCGGCACGGCCTTTATTATGTGGCTTGGTGAGCAAATCACTGAACGCGGGATTGGCAACGGGATTTCCTTGATCATATTTGCAGGGATTGTAGCTCGTATGCCAAACGCAGTTAGCAACACCTTTCGTTTGATGAGAACGGGGGAGATAGGCGTTTTTTTGGTCTTGATACTGTTGGTAGTAATGGTGGCTGTTGTAGGATTTATCATATTTGTGGAACGCGGCCAGCGGCGTATTCCAGTGCAATATGCTAAACGGATCGTTGGCCGAAAGATGTACGGGGGGCAGAGCACCCATCTACCCCTTAAAATCAACACGTCAGGCGTCATTCCTCCCATTTTTGCTTCATCTATTATTATGTTTCCCGCCACGATCGCCAGTTTTGTCAAGGTGCCGTGGGTTCAGAGCGCCGCTCAGGCCATGACACCCGACAGCATTATATATAACCTCATTTACGTTGCGTTCATCATATTCTTTTGCTTTTTTTATACGGCAGTCACTTTCAATCCCGTTGATGTGGCCGATAACATGAAAAAGTACGGCGGCTATATCCCCGGCATCAGGCCCGGCAAGCGTACGGCGGACTATATTGACCGAGTGCTCACACGCATTACCTTTGGCGGAGCTCTGTACGTATCGGCCGTTTGCGTGCTGCCGACCCTGCTGATTTCCAGGTTCAATGTGCCCTTCTACTTTGGCGGCACGGCCCTTCTGATTGTAGTGGGAGTCGCCATAGACACCGTCAGCCAGATGGAAAGCCACATGCTGGCTCGACATTACGAAGGCTTCATGAAGAAAGGAGGGCCGTTCAAAGGTCGCCGTTGAAATGGTTATCTTGAAATCTCCAAGGGAGATTGACAAAATCCGCAGCAGCAACCAAATGGTTGCAGAGATACTTGAGATACTGAAGGAAAAAGTTGCTCCTGGGATTGACACGTTAACCCTGGACAGGATGTCCGAGGAATTGGCCACAAAGAGAAAAGCCACGCCTGCTTTTAAGGGATATAGGGGGTATCCATTCAGTCTGTGTGCATCCGTGAACGAGCAAGTAGTTCACGGATTTCCGTGCAAACGTCCTCTGAAGGAGGGGGACATCCTGAGCATGGATTTTGGCATTTGCTATGATGGCTATTATGGTGATGCGGCCATCACTGTCCCTGTGGGCAAGATCTCGAAAAGCGCCGAGCATCTCATGGAAATTACAAGAGAAGCCCTTTTTTTGGGAATTGAGCAGACAGAGGCGGGTAATCGATTGTCTGATATCTCCCATGCCATTCAAAAGCACGTAGAGGGGGCTGGACTTTCTGTTGTTCGGAAATTCGTGGGACACGGCATAGGGAAAAACCTGCATGAGGACCCTCAGATACCAAATTACGGGGAACCGGGCAGAGGCATCCGCCTGAAACCAGGTATGGTGTTTGCCATTGAACCTATGGTGAATTCTGGAGGGTACGAGGTCGAAACCCTGGAAGACGGCTGGACGGCTGTGACGAAAGATGGCAGCCTGTCAGCCCATTTTGAACATAGTATTGCTATTACGGAAAACGGACCGGTCATCCTGAGTGTCACGGATGGGGCGGGAGGGTCCTGATAACATAAGGAAAGACAATGAAAGTAAGGGCATCGGTAAAGAGGATGTGCAATAAGTGCAAGATTGTTCGCCGCAAGGGGACGGTGAGAGTCATTTGCGAGAACAAAAGGCATAAGCAAAGGCAAGGGTAAGCAAGTGACCTAAAGCGCCTAAAGTGAACTAAAGTTGCGGACTTTAAAAAACTGTTTATGAAAACCCGTTTTTGTTCCTTTAACTTTAGGCACTCCATTGATGAACCGTGAATCGAATAACGAATAACAAAACTGGCGGGGGGACAGAATATTGGCACGTATAGCAGGTGTTGACTTACCGAAGAACAAGAGAATTGAAATAGCTCTGACCTATATTTACGGGATTGGTCGCAGCACTTCTGGAAAAATATTGAGCCAAGCCGGCATAGACCTTGATACAAAGTCGGATCAGTTAGGTGAAGACCAGATTAGCGCCATCCGAAAAGTCATTGACAGCCAATACAAGGTTGAGGGGGAACTTCGGACGGAAGTCTCCATGAACATAAAGCGACTCATGGAACTGGGTTGCTATCGAGGGCTCAGGCACCGGAAATCATTGCCGGCCCGAGGGCAGCGTACCAGTACCAACGCAAGGACCCGGAAGGGACCACGAAGAAGTGTTGTAGGAAAGAGAAAGAAATAGGAGGGGGGCAGCAGATATCATGGCAAGACCTTCTGGGAAAAAGAAAGAGAAGAAGCATGTTTTGAACGGGATAGCGCATATCCAGTCTACCTTCAACAACACGATTGTGACCATCACCGATCCGGCGGGCAACGTGGTCGCGTGGTCCAGTGCAGGAGGGCAGGGTTTTAAGGGCTCCAGGAAAAGCACCCCTTTTGCTGCCCAACTTGCGGCCGAAGATGCGGCCAAGAAGGCCATGCAACACGGGATGAGAAATGTTGAAGTGTACGTGAAGGGTCCGGGCGCCGGCCGGGAAGCGGCATTGCGTTCCTTGCAGGCCGCCGGATTCAATGTAGTTATGATCAAAGACGTCACACCCATTCCACATAACGGATGTCGGCCGCCCAAGCGCCGCAGAGTGTGAGAGGAGGAGAACCTTGGCACGATATGTCGGTTCGGTTTGCAGGCTATGCCGTAGAGAGAACCTGAAGATGTTTCTGAAAGGAGACAGGTGTTATTCTGACAAGTGTGCCTTTGACCGCAGAGGTTATGCCCCTGGCCAGCACGGGCAGTCGCGCAGACGCAAGATTTCGGATTACGGCATCCAGCTTCGGGAGAAGCAGAAGGTCAAGCGGATGTACGGGGTACTGGAAGGTCAGTTTCGACGGACATTTAGGAAAGCGGAGCAAAAACGCGGGGTAACCGGCGGAAACCTTTTGTTTCTTTTGGAGCGGCGGCTAGACAATGTGATCTACCGTTTAGGCTTTGCCAATTCGCGGACGCAGGCCAGACAGTTGGTTCGTCATGGCCATTTCACAGTCAATGAAAAGAAGATGAATATTCCGTCTTATATTGTCAAGATAGGCGACGTTGTGGATGTCCGGGAAAAGAGTCGAAAGATCGGGGTTATCCAGGATGCCATGGATACTGTGGTACGGCGTGGAATTCCGGGATGGCTAGAGATGGAAAAAGACAGTTTCAGGGGCAGGGTCAAAGCTCACCCGACCCGGGACGAGTTGACTATGCCCATTCAGGAGCAGTTGATCGTAGAGCTTTATTCCAAATAGTTGTAGTTTGTCACATTGGAATACAAACTGCAAAATCGGAGACTGGATTATGTCATCAGGATCGAATGAAGTCATGTACATGAACTGGCGTGAACTCATCAAGCCCGAGCGGGTTGAGGTCAGCGCCAGCAGCAAAACCTATGGCAAGTTTGTGTGTGAACCTTTGGAGCGGGGCTTTGGCATTACTATTGGAAATGCCCTTCGTAGGATCCTCCTTTCTTCAATTCATGGAGCCTCCATTGTTTCAGTAAAGATAGACAATATTATGCACGAGTTCTCGGCAATACCCGGTGTGCTGGAAGATGTGTCTGAGATCGTATTGAACCTCAAGGAAGTCCGACTGCGAATGTCAGATTCAAGCCCGCGGGTAATTCGGCTGGAAGCCTCTGAAGAAGGAGCGGTAAAGGCAGGAGATATAGTAAATGACGGTGGCGTTGAGATACTGAACCTCGAGCATCATATCGCGACCTTATCCAAAGATGGCAACCTGAAGATGACCATGACGGTAAAGGTGGGGAAGGGTTACGTCCCTGCGGAGATGAATAAAGAGGAAAATGCGCCTATTGGCACGATACCGATAGATGCGGTTTTTTCACCCATTCGCCGGGTCAATTACGTTGTTGGCAATGCCAGAGTTGGTCAGAGAACCGATTATGACAAGCTCACTCTTGAGGTGTGGACAGACGGGAGTGTTCTGCCGGAAGACGCAACGGCATATGCGGCAAAGATACTCAAAGAACAGATGAATGTTTTTATTACTTTTGATGAAGAGCCGGAGCCTGAACCAGAAGAACCGGAGGAGAAAGAAGAACCTCTCAATGAGAACCTTTATCGGAGCGTGGAGGAGTTGGAGCTTTCGGTTCGATCGGCAAACTGTTTGAAGAATGCCGATATTGGATTCATAGGAGAGTTGGTCCAGAGG
>DAOUWN010000097.1 GCA_030667105.1 Deltaproteobacteria bacterium | reverse complement strand
TAGGTAACATACTGATTTCATTGACTCCAGGTTTTGTCACATGGTGCATAAAAGGCTTTCAGCCGTCCGCCTGCGGGCCGTATCCGTCGGGCTCTCCGCCATAGGCTTCGGCCCGCAGGCGGACGGAGAGCTCGTAGCCAAAGGCTACTTCCCGGCCTTCGTAGCCGTTGCCACTTCGGCGGAGTAGGCTGGCGAAGTCGGCAAAATCCTGCGTGGATCACACCAAAAACCATGAAATTTGCGATCCAAAATCGTCGAACTGAGCCGCGTTGGGGTGAACTTATCAAATATTTATGGGCATTGTAAAGGGTGGGGTTGAGGATAGCGTGGCAAGCAAACAGCCCCGACTTTTTGAGAAGCTACCATTTTTTTCAGTCGCACAAGAAAGGTTTTACCTTCACACGGGTTCCGTCTGTGGTGATGGTGATTGCGCCGCCCAGGTCCGTGCGAAACACCTGACAACCCCTGCTTTCATAACGCTTGAGAACACTCTGGAGGGGAAATCCGAACCGGTTCTTCCAGCCTGCTGATATGACAGCTATGGCGGGATCCACGTATTCCAGAAAGCCTGGCGAGCTCGAGGTTTTGCTTCCGTGGTGAGGAACCAACAGCACGCTGCTCTTAAGCGCGCTGGCTGCAAGGTGGCTCAGCTCCTCTTCCGCCTCAGTTTCAATGTCTCCGGGCAGAAGAAACGAGACTCTGTCAAATGAGACCTTTAAGACAAGAGAGTTGTTGTTTAAAGTCCGCCAGGGGTCTTGCGTTTTCCGTTTCAGAAAGTCTGCTGGAGGATAAAGGACCCGGAATCGAATCCCGTTGATTGACTTCGTTGCCGACAATTCTTCTAATCCGATAATGCGGATATCTTCTTCTGAGATAATGTCCAGAAAGTCTTGGTACTGCTCGACAGGCACAAACTCTTGGGTCATCCACACTTCCCGCACATTGAAGTGTCTGGCAATAAACAAGAGTCCATTCAAGTGGTCCGAGTTTGGATGTGAAAGCACAATGGTCTCCACAGTGGCAATCTTCTTGCGCCACAAGAACGGCGCGACGATCCTTGCCCCTACGTCAAAACGATTGTCATAAAATCCTCCGCCGTCTACGAGCATGCACGGCCCCCCGGGCAGTTCCAGCAGGGCCGCACTCCCCTGCCCGACATCGATGAACGTAATCCTTAATTCCTCGTTGCCAGACCGTTGCCAGGCCCAATAAGCTATATCCGCCAAAGCGATTAGCGCCACGCCAATGAGGGCGCCCCTTGCCAGACGGGTTGCCCTGAAGTTGAAAAGTGTCCATGCCAGGGCGTAGTAGAGCCCAATCTCAATCAAGGTGGGGGTTACGGTCTTAACAGAAGCAAAAGGGATTCTTGAAAACAGGACGGCCAATTCCATTCCCCCTTGCATGATGACGATTGCCGCCTTCATGATCCAGAGGGCTCCCATTGGAGTAAACGGCAAGAACAGAACTGCAAGCAGGCCGAGTGGCACAACGAGAAATCCAATCAAAGGGACCATGAGGCAATTGGAAAAAAGCCCGATGAGAGATGTCTGGTTGAAATAATAGAGTGTTATGGGCAGGGTTCCCAGGATGGCAGCTGCAGAAACCAGCAAAAAGAGGACCAACCTTTTTAATACGGTACGCGGGCCGCTCCTCAGCCGCAAGACAAAGGGAAGATTCCTTAGCGTATACAGGATGGAAAAAACGGCGACAAAAGAGAGTTGAAAGGAAATATCAAAAAGCGCTGTCGGACTTGCGATCAGGATCACAAGGGCTGCCACGGCCAGGGTATTTATGGGATCATGTTCTCGTTCCAAAAGCAGGGCGATGAGAAAGACCATCACCATAATCACAGCGCGCTGGGTGGCAGGTGACATGCCGGCCAGCAAACCGTAAAAGAGCACCGGCAGAGCGCTCATCAAGGCAGCGCCCCGGATGGCCCAGGCAACCAAAAGAACTCTTTGAGATCGTGCCAGCAGATACCGGAAGACGAAAAAGGCGAGTGTGGCCACCATGCCAATGTGAAGCCCTGAGATGGCAAGAACGTGTGCTGTCCCGATCCGATTGAATACCTCTCGATTCTCGGCAGATATCTCACTTCGATCTCCAAGGATGAGGGCTTTCAACACGCCCCTGGCGTCTTGCGGAGGTGCCCTTTCAATCAGGCTGTATACGGCCTGCCTCGAGCGGGCGATGGCCTGACGAAACCAGTTGGTCTCCGGGCCATGCAATCTGATCAGATAGTCTTCTTCGGAGACAAAAGCTGAGGCCCAGACACCCCGGAAGATCATATACCGCCGGTAATCAAAGCCGCCCGGATTATTGAAATTCCGGATTTCTTTGAGTTTTGCCAAACAGCCAACCCTGTCACCTGACCCAAGATCTCCCACATTTCCCCGCACTGTGACACGTAGGGACCCAGTGACGGGATAACACATCTGTTTCCTTGTCAGCGATTCCACTTTGAGAGTGAAGCGCGTTCGATCAGAAAAAAGTTGAGGATGGCCATCCAACGAACCAATAATGTGCCAGGTATTGCCATCAATAAAACGGGAAACGTGGTTGGCCGGAAGCTCTGGCTCTATCCAACCCTGAAGGCACCAATAACCAAGAAGAAAGAACAAGGAGAGGGGAAGGAGGCGAACTTTAGGCCCCTTCCTTGCAAAAAAAATGAGAACAAGAAATATAACACAAATAGCCAAAAACGTGCAGGGAAGGCCAGGCAAATAGAGACCCGTGGCAATTCCGCCCATAAGGGCCAGCAAGACTGGGATCAGAGGCCTGGCATATTTCAAGCCTTTTTTTTCCACTATCCTGGCGTCCGCCGGATCCGGGCGCCTAGTTGAGCCAATTTCTTTTCAATGGCTTCATACCCCCGGTCTATATGATATACCCGGGAGATCTCCGTAGTCCCTTCTGCTGCCAGGCCCGCAAGGATCAGAGATGCGCTCGCCCTCAGGTCCGTTGCCATAACCGGCGCGCCAGCCAAGGGTTTTCCGCCCTGGATAACGGCAGTGCTACCCGACACCTTGATGTCTGCGCCCATCCGCTGGAGTTCACTCACGTGAATGTACCGGTTTTCAAAGATAGTCTCAGAGATAACGCTGAGGCCCGAAGCCAAACACATGAGCACCATAAACTGGGCCTGCATGTCGGTCGGAAACCCGGGATAAGGAATCGTCTTTACGTCAACGCTGGAAACGGTCCCCTCGCAGACGACACGAAGACCATGAGGCTCCTCCTCAACCGTGATACCAGACTGTCGCACTTTATGGATAACGGCTGCAAGGTGAGCCGGTTCGCACCCTACGATCTTGATATCTCCTCCGGTCACACCGGCAGCAATCATGAAAGTGCCTGTTTCGATCCGGTCCGGTATTATGGTCAGGGAGGCTGGTTTAAGCCCATCGACACCCGTAATGGTCACAACGGGGGTGCCTGCCCCTGTTATCTGGGCGCCCATCTGATTCAAGGCATCAGCCAGGGCCACCACCTCTGGTTCACGGGCCGCATTCCTCAGGATGGTTACACCATGGGCCAAAGCAGCCGCCATCATCAGGTTCTCTGTGCCCGTTACGGTAACAATGTCAAAATATATGTCAGCCCCCTTGAGTGATCGAGCCCGGGCATCGATATAGCCGTGCTCAAGGGAAATATCAGCTCCCATTTGCTCCAGGCCTTTGATGTGCAGGTTGATCGGGCGAGCGCCGATGGCGCACCCCCCAGGTAAAGAGACTCGTGCCCGCCCCAGGCGTGCGAGCAAAGGTCCGAGAACGAGGACCGAAGCACGCATGGTCTTTACAAGGTCATAAGAAGCCTCATGGCTTTCTAGCGCACTTGTGTTGATCTTGACGACATTTTCTTCGGTCTCCACCTGTGCGCCAAGCTCAGTCAGTAGTTTTTTTATGGTCCTGATGTCTCTCAGGTCAGGAACGTTATCATAAACATTCCATCCCTGGGTGAGCAGGCTCGAGACCAATATTGGAAGGGCTGCGTTCTTTGCCCCGCTTATGGCTACGGTCCCCTGTAAACGGCGGCCTCCTTCGACTATGATTTTTTCCATCCAAGCTTCTCCGTTGAGGTTGAGTTTATCCAATATAGGCCGGTAATAAAATCGTCAAGGAGGTTCGTGGAGTTCTGCTTCGAAACAACCTGCCTTGAGCCTCATGCCAAACCATCTCACACAAAAACGTTGACAGCAAGGAGTCAAAGTATCAAAGTTTATAAAAGGCCCTTTTCCGCTATTTGCGGCAAGCCAACCTGTGCTAAAGTGCCATCCTATGAATAAAATAAGCTGCCTAGCCACCAAGGCACTTATAGACTACGTAAGAATCAACAGACCTGAGAACTTGCACCTGCTCTGGACGTCGCTCAAGGGGGAAGTTCCGCAAGGGGAAGACCCCGAGCATTTTCTGAGCAATCCCCAAAACAACGTCAGTATTGATGTGTGCCGGGATGTAATGGAGCAGACCAGGAAGGCCACCTCGGACGACAAGGCCGTGTTCAAGGCAGCCTTGGGATACGGAAATCAAATAGAACTAAATAGTATTTGGCGGAGATTGATGCCCCCCTTTTTTGGCCCAAAACGTGCGATTCGAAAAGTCCAAGAAATTCACGACAAGCTTTTGCCCGGAAATAGAATCGAAATCGTCTCGGTCTCAAACACTCACTCGTTAGTCCGCTTTCACTGGCCCAAGGACCTTCCTCTCAGTCAGGATTTCTGCCTGTTCGCCAAAGGCATATACCAGGCAATGCCCGCCATGTTCTATCTTCCCATGGCCAGGTTGTGGGAGAGGGTGTGTTATTTTCAAGGCGGACCGTACTGTGAATACGAGATGTGGTGGGACAAAGGGCCTCTCAAGGCTCCTCACCCGAGGTTCGCACTGAAAAGAGGCTTTTTTCGGCCGCCGGAGGGCCAGGTGGTAAAAAACAAGAATCACATCAGCGTGCAGGATCAAGGTGCTGAAAGGCTTTATGAAGAGCCCTCAAAAAAGCCTCCAGAGATGCGTGCTGGTGCCGGCGATGATGCACAAGGAAAGTCCACCGACCCCACGCCAGGCAATATTTTCCACGAATTCGACAATCTTTTTGCCGGCATCAACGAACGCCTCTCTTTGATGCTTACAGATATTGACTCCAGCCATCCTTATTTTGAGCATCTTATGGGGATAGAGGGTAAGATTCAAGAATGGGCCAACCTCACCAAACGACTCTTGGATGTACCGAGAAACAGCAAAGACCCGACAAGGGCGTCCAGTTTGAATCAGAACGGGCTGAATCAGAACGGGGTCTCAAGAGAAAAGGGCGTGTCCAGGGAGCTATTCAGGGGGACAGAGACCGTGCTTCTTGTCGATAATGAGGACATACTCATTGATGTTGGTCAACAGATGGTGCAGGCCATGGGATACAAGGCATTGGTCGCGAGGACCTGCAAGGAAGCCATTGAGATCTATAGAAAAAACAAGGACGACATTGATATGGTAATCCTCGATATGAACATGGCGGACATGAGAGGCGGCAAGGCCTATGACGGATTGAGGAAAATCAACCCCAACATCAAGGTTCTCATTTCCAGCGGATACTGCATGGACGAAGAGGCAAGACAGACACTTTCACGGGGTTGTAATGATTTCATCCAGAAGCCCTTTTCCATAAAACAACTTTCCGAGCAAATGCGGGTCATTCTGGACGGCCCTGCTCATCCCAGCCCCTGAGGCGATAGTAGTCGTCAACCATCTTTTCGAGTTCAGCCTCGCCTATATGATGGCCGCTCTTTAATGCCTCCTTGTGAAGGCGCCCTGGAAGCCGATCGTCTTCTCGTCTTAGCCCCTCTCGCAGGTTGAATTGACGCACCACATCCGAGATATTGGCGCTTATGGCCTTCAGTCTTGCCTCATCGGCCTTCAAGCCAGTGGCCCCTTCCACGATTTCACACAGGAATTCCCAGGGGTAAAGGTCCCGATAGAAACGACACAGGATCAAGGCGTCAAAAAGATTGTGACGATCCTCAAAGTCCACAAATATGGCTGCCTTGCCTTCAATGGCATCAGGGGCAATCATACCGGTAAGTTCGGCCTTAAAAATGGTAGCCCTCAGATGGCAGGCGCCCCGATCTGAAGTGGCGTACGCCAGCCCCATGCCTTTGAGGACCCTGGGGTCATAGCCCGCAGGTTCCAGACCCTTTACGTGAACTGCAATCTCTTCAAGGCCCCACTCCCTGGCAGCGGCCCTGATTCCCATGGCAAGGAGGTCGCCTATCCCCTCTCGATACGCGATCTTTTTCAATAGCCCGGCAATGGCATCTGCTTTCCCGTAATCAACCGGGTAATCGATTTTTTCCCTGCGGGCTGCTTCAATAGCAAGTCCGCAAAGATTGCCGGCACTGATGGTGTCCATCCCAAGGCGGTCGCAGATGTCATTGAGGTAGATGATCTCTTCAATGCTGTCAATGGCGCAAAGCCCACCAAAGGCATAAATGGTCTCATATTCCGGCCCTTCAAGCTTGAGGCCCGCGTGACGTCCTTCTCTTACGGTTGTCATGCGGCCGCAGGCGATAAAACACTTGAGGCAGGCTCGAGGGGTAACCTCGCACCGGGCGTGGAGGGAATCGGCGCTGATGGACGGCCACTTTTCAAAGGTTCCTTCTGACCAGTAGCGGGTGGGAAACCCACCTGCCTCGTTCATGGTCTTAACCATCATGGGCGTGCCCATGCTTTTGTATGCCGCAACTTGCGGATGCCCTTTGGCCTCTTCGGCCAAATACTTGGCGAGCGCCTTCACGGCACTGCTATCAGCCAGCCTCCTCCTGCAATTTCCTTGAAATACAATGGCTTTGAGTCTTTTGCTTCCCATGACGGCGCCCGCGCCGGTCCGGCCGGCCGAACGCCAGTAGTCGTTCTCTATGACAGAAAAACAGACCTGGTTTTCTCCGGCGGGGCCTATCACCACAGCGCCGGCACGAGTGTTGCGCTGACTGCCATTTGCGCCGAATCGTTTGAGCGCCTCTCTTTCAGCCTGGTGGGTATCCATTCCCCACATGTCACCGGCTTCTTCGAATACTGCACCATCCGGACGGACAACCACGACAACGGGCTTTGCGCTTGTCCCCTTGATGATGACAGCATCATATCCTGCCCTATCAATGGCCTCCGGCACGCGCCCCCCGGCATACGATTCGGAATAAAAGCCGGTCTGGGGAGACTTGGTAAAAACCCCGTACCTGGATGAACCCCAGACCAGGCTCCCGCACACAGGTCCTGTGGCAAAGATCAAGTGATTATCCGGGCTGAAAGGGTCTACTTCGGGAGGGTTCAGCTTGGCCAGAAGACAGGATGAAAGCCCCTTCCCCCCCAGAAACCCCTGCAAAACCTCCTCATC
>DAOUWN010000082.1 GCA_030667105.1 Deltaproteobacteria bacterium | reverse complement strand
GGGTGGGCTGACCGATACAGATGAAATGATGTTTTCTGCCATAGCCGTAAAGGCGACCTTCATGGTGATGTCGATGGCGCTGGCCCGGCTGAATTTGCCGCGGATTTTGGACTGTAGATGAGGGAGCTTCACGGAAACGGCACAACCTGCGGAAAGTGCAGAGGATTTCTGATATCTAATACGTGTTTTATCCGTAGTTTGTCTGAGGGTTCAGTCCACTGAAGACACGCCAGCTTTCATACAAAATTTGGCCTTACCGGTACTCTGTTCTTCCAATGTCCCAGGCGAATGAGTTTAAGTGCAAGCCGTGAACGTTCATTGTCAGAGTGAATATCCCGCTCGTTCATACCTGCCAAACCTTCCCATTTTGGCGCCCTTTTGGGCCCTCTCAAAATAGCCAAGGTAGGAATCCCCAGCTGGCTGGCTGCTTCTGGTAATAGCATCTTCGATAGAGGCACCCTGTTGCTCAATCTCGTATTCCTTGATCTTGCTTAGAAGGGTCCGGTAGCTGGTTTTCAGCAGGGCAGCCGCTTTCTTGCGATTCCAGTCCGTCCGGGAGAGCACATCCACAATGCTATCTGTCTCAGCCTGGCGTGCCGCTTCCTTAGAGAGCTCCTTCAATGTGTATCGTGTCAGCAGGTCGGAAGCACTCCCAGTCAGTGCATCGGCTGTCGTGGCAGGTCCCTTCCTATGTCGACAAACGCCTGAAAGACCATAATTGCCGATCTTGTCGTAAAAGCTCTCTTCATTTCCGAGTGTAGCAATGGCTTGGATAACATTTTCCAGTTCGCGAGCGTTTCCGGGCCAGGAATACTGATAAAACTGCTCCCGGATCCGGTCGGTAAGAGGCCTATGCGCTTTGCCATTACGCGCTGCATATTTCCTCAGAAAGTGGTCGCACAGCAAATCAATGTCTTCCTTACGGTCCTTTAGGGGCGGAATGTGAATAGATACCACGTTGACGCGATAATAAAGATCCAATCTGAACTGCCCCCTAGATACCATCTCACTCAGATTGGCGTTGGTAGCTGCCAGAACCCGGGCATCGATCCTTGTATTAGTGGTGCTCCCAAGAGCGGAAAATTCATTGTCATCAAGGACTTGAAGAAGCTTACACTGCATGGGCAAGGGAATTTCACAGATCTCGTCCAAAAGGATGGTTCCGGAGTTTGCAAGTTGGAATTTCCCCGGCTTTTTCTTGCTGGCCCCGGTGAAAGCCCCCTTTTCAAATCCAAACAGCTCACTCTCAAAGAGATTCGTCGGCAGCGCAGCACTATTGACCTTAATAAAGGGTCTATCTGCCCGGGGTGAAAATCTGTGAATGGCGCTGGCCACCAGTTCCTTACCTGTACCGCTTTCACCGCTGACAAGTACGGTCAGATCGGATTTGGCTAGGTCCAAAATATGGCGCTTCAGTTTAGCCATAGCCGGGGTCTTCCCGACAATGGTGCTGTCCAATTCTTTGCCATTGGAGCTCCGCGATTCTTCGATAAGCTTTTCGATAGCCACCTTTAAGTCATCGGGATGGAAATTGCCCGGGAGGGAAGAAGTATTGGCCTTGTCGGGGACTCTTTTTTGCCCCAAGGCCTCTTTGCCGTTGCGAATGAATAGGATCGGGAGGACCTTTTTCTCGCGTTCAAGGACTTCCTCGAAAGCGCTTATCTGCTCCATACAGATGCTCGATCCGACAAGCAGCAAGTCTCGATTTTCACGATTTAGATGGGTTAAAAGCTCCTCTTGTCGCTTCATGGCATAATCGTGGAAACCATGCGTTCTGACCAACCCGCTCAAATACTCACGGGTGGCCCTTGATCTCTCAACGATGAGCACCTTTATTGGTTCCATGGCTGTCTACCTTCTTTGAAGAAAAACTATAAGGCACCGGGGCGGCCTTTATGCCAAGACATGGGCAATAACAAGAAGGTCAAGAGGCGCGGCGGCAGGGTAAAAAAAGAAAGCTGCTGAGAACAGTAGGTAGCGTTGACGCTCCAGGCTCACGGGCTAAGTAGCGATACAGACAGTCTTTGGCTTCTTCAGTCCAAGGGAAGTGTTGAACATTGTCTTGATTCGTTTGGTGTTTGATCCCACATGATCAAGGAATCATCCCTTCGTCATGCCCCCCAACAATCTCTGATATTATACCTAGTGCAAAGACAATGCCAAAGATGGGCTCTGAGCCTAACATGTTGATATTCTATTGTTGCTCTTTTTGCTCTTGATGGTTATTAAATCCGACAGACGCATAATGAGACAAAACTTGTCTCATTATGTGTCTCACCACTGTCTCGTGCGAGACACTCTTGAAAGATGGCAGGGCTATTTGACGAACTTGATGTCAAGGCGTGCTAGACGACGGTATAGTGTGGCGCGGCTTATGCCAAGGCGGCTAGCCGCAGCCGTACGATTTCCTCTTGCAGTCTCCAGCGCGGCCAGCACGCGTTGTTTCTCGTCCTGGTTCGCGTCGCTGGCGGGTGGTCGAGGATACCTTGAGTAGACTATTTCAGGCGGGAAGTTTTCGGCGTTAATGACCGATCCTTTGCAGTGGAGGGTGGCAAAATCGATGGCGCTTTTCAGTTCACGCACATTTCCGGGCCAATCGTGTTGCAGGAGTATCCTCATGGCCGCACTGCTCACGTCCTTGACAGGCTTTCCAGTAGCCGCACGGCTTTGGCCCAGGAAGGATGCAACAAGCAGAGGGATGTCCTCACGGCGCTCGCGCAGCAGGGGAAGTTTGATCCTGGCAATTCGGATCCGATAAAGCAGGTCAGGGCGAAAATTGCCCTTTGCAGCTTCTTGACTTAGATCCCGATGGGTTGAGGCCAAGACCCGAACATCTATCTTTCGAGGCTTGGATTCACCCAGTCGTGTGATCTCCTTTTCTTCAAGGACCCGAAGTAGACTGGTCTGCATATTCTTAGAAATATCGCCAATCTCGTCCAGAAGGAGTGTCCCTCCGTTGGCAACCTCAAAAAAACCTTTGTGATCCTCAACTGCTCCGGTAAAAGCACCTCGTTTATGACCGAACAACTGGCTGGTCAGTAATGAATCGGCCAGCCCGGCGCAGTTCACTGCGATGAAGGGCTTATTCTTTCGATGGCTTGAAAAATGCATGGCTCGTGCCACCAGTTCCTTGCCCGTTCCTGTCTCGCCCTCGATCAGGGCAGTCCAATCCACCTTGGAGGCCTCTTGGATGCGCTGGTATATAGCCTGCATAGGCTTGCTTTTTCCTACAAGATCATGAAATTGCGCCTTATCTTCAAGCATGCGCCGCAAATCGTAGACTTCAGACATATCGTAGAAAAAGAAAATTCTTCTGGCTGGCGTGCGGGGGTCGTATTGCACTTCGATGTCCATCCAATAACGCCGCCCTTCCTGAAATTCGACTTGAGTTTGCAACCTCCTTCTTGCTTTACGGGGATGCCTCAACATATCCTTTAGCCGGGCTTTGTCATGGGCATTGAAATGGAATAACGCTTCCCAATGACTTCCCAAGACCGCCGTTAGACTCTTTCCAATAAGGTGCTGGGCGGTCTGGTTGAGAAATGTGACACGGCCGCCCCGGTCTAATGTTGCAATCCCCAGACGCAGCATATTGAGAACCGACAAATGATCATCATGGCCTTTCTTGATCTCCCTGAACATTTCCGCAACCCTTGCCTCCGTCCGCTTAAGCTCGGTAATGTCCCGCCATATGCTCTGAACGTAGTCCTTCCCATCTATGGTAATTGTCCTGCTACTCACGTAGACATCTCGTATCTCTCCACTCTTTGTCCTATGTCTAGTTTCAAATCTATCGGCCCCCTCCTTGGTGATTTTCTTGATGTGGCTCAGGACTTCCTCAGGTCTCTCTACAACTTCAAAGTCGGCTATCTTGAGCTGTTCGAATTCCTCGTGAGTAAACCCGAGGTTTTCATGCGCCCTTTTGTTGAATTCCACCAACGCACCTGTCTCTTTATCAACAAGCACAATTGAACTTGCCGCTAGTTCGAAGATCGTTCGGTATTTCTGTTCCGACTCCCGCAACGCCTCCTCCGCCTGCTTGCGCTTGGTGAGGTCTTCATAAGTAATAAACTGTTTCCCGTTGTCCATGGCCACGGGTCTAAAGACGATGTCCCGCACTGTTCCGTCCTTGCAGGTGACCTTGAACTCTCGAAGCCTGAATTCGAACGCTCCCGATTTGCCCAACTCACATTTCCAGTCTGACAAGACTTCCCGTCGGTACTCCGGATCTGGATAGGCCTTGTAAAACCAATCCATTCCAGTGGGGATATCCTCCGGTGTGTAGCCAAAAACCTCGGTAAATTTCTCGTTCAAGTACAAGTATCGTCCGTCTGAGTCGATGATAGAGATTGGAAAGGGAGACAGGGCTGCTATCTGTCTAAACCGCTCTTCACTCTCCCGCAATGCCCCCTCTGCCCGCTTGCGATCACTGATTTCTCTGGATACATTGTGAATCATCTCGTTGGTTACTTTTTTCAGGGATTCCAATAGGTCTACCTGTGAAGTGCCAGATACCCGCGCTATCAGGTCACCTTGTGAGACCCTATGCAATACATCGAAGTGCTCAGCAAGGCCGATGGCAAACTCGTGGGATAGATCGACGATTTCTGCGAGGTTTTCGGCGGTCAGGTTGACCATATGTTTTAGCTTCGTAATCAAACCGAGTTCTGAGATTTCGGGCATCCTGACTTCAGGATCACCTGAAGATATCTTTTTTAACGCCTCAAAGACCTCCGACAAGCCTAGAGCCAGCTCCATACTGATGCCTTCCAACTCCCTATCTCGCTCGTCAACCATATGCCTGAATTCTGTGAGTTGTTCATTGACAACCTTTAAGGTCTCTTCTATGGAATCGACATCTATGTTCGCTCTAAAGGGCTCGCATTCAAGGCACATCTCGATCTTTTCCAGGAATTTTCCCTGGATCTCATTTCGACAATGGGTACCTGGAATGAGCCAGCAATTCAGCTCCTTTGACTTGAAAACCGGACATTCCTCCTCGTCACAGCGAAAGAATTCCCAGCATTTCACCTTCTTTTTCACCTCTGATACTCCTATTCAACGACAGCGCCCCTGCCAACCCAACGGGGCAGAGAAAACCATTGCTGTGCGCCCTTTGCGAGGATGTGCTTTCTAAAACTGTATCTGGATCCTCTTCTTGTTTCCCCCTTCATCCTTTATGGAAAGGAAGACTTTGCCCAGCCGCTCACACCAAGTGCGCACATCTTTCTCAAAGGTAGGACAGTCTCCCAATACCTCCAAAATATCACCGTGTTTCATATCCGGGGCCTTCACGGCGATCTTAAGGATCGGCTGAGGGCACTTCTGACCAAGGGTATCTAAGACTTCCACTGCCATAGTCACCTCCCCTTACATGAAATCCTACAGTTGAACCGCAAAAGCGAGTGCATTCCCCGTCCCGATTTATCAGGACTGCGGAGTTCTGCAATGCCCTTTATCGGTTTTTTCCCTATCATAGACATGGACCATCGTCGGCATTTTGCCCGGGAGGCAGTGAGTGGCACAAGCAAGGCAAGGATCATAGGCTCGAAAGGCCATCTCTACCACATTCAATCTGCCATCGGAAATGTCGCCGCCTTTTATGGCGGCCCGAGCAGCCTTTTCAATCGACATGCAAATGGCTGCGGCGTTGTTCTGAGTGGCGACCAAGAGGTTCAACTTCTCTACGATTGCCTTCTCGTCGCTTTCATAGTGATGAAAAAGCGTTCCTCTCGGCGCCTCGCAGACACCGACGCCTTCTTTAGGGGTTTGATTAGGAAGATTGCGTATCTTGGGACTGGTAATTTCCCCATCTCTGGCAAGTTCGTCCATTCTTTCTGCTGCGTATAAAACCTCGATAAGCCTGGCCCAATGGTAGGCCAAGGTGTTATGTACAGGTTTTCCACCTAACGCATGGAACATCATTTCATATTCAGCCTGGGCTAGGGGGGTGGCCATTCCTTCAGAGGCATTCAGGCGGGCAAGAGGGCCGACCCTGTAAACTCCGCTATCCTGTCCATCGATGAATCCCTTCCAGCCGATGTTTTTCAAATAGAGTATCTTCTGATAGCTCCACGGTTCAACCCGTTCCTCCAGATGTTTCAAATAGTCTTTTGCCTCGAATTTGACAAACTCCTTGCCGTTGGGATCAACCACCCGGATGTCCCCGTCATAAAAATTGACCCTGCCATGATCATCGACTAGACCCATGTAGTAGGTTCTATGGCAGAAAACGTCACTCGTGAGCCACTTAGCCAACCCCTTATGATTTAGCACCACATCATCGAAGATATTCAATGTAAGTTTGGCGAATTCCACTGCGTCTTTTGTCACATTCTGTATCTCAGCCCTGTCCTCTTCGGTTATGGCCTTTGAAACGCCGCCTGGAAGCCCGCAAACAGGATAAAGGGCGCTTCCGCTAACTAATGCGTTGACGCCCCGTACCCGTTTCCGAATATCAATGACCTTTTTTCCCATTTCGACGCCCACTTTGTCTATGACGCCGAGAATATTCCTTTTGGCCCTTGGCGCCATGGGACCCACGATTAAATCAGGCCCCCCCAGAAAATAAAAATGCAAAAGATGGTCTTCAAACATGAAGGCATTATACATGAGCTCTCTGAGCTTTCTTGCCGCAGGCGGCGGCTCAACCCCGAACAGATCATCCAGTGCCTTGCTTGACGCCGTATGGTGGGCCGTGGGACACACCCCACAAATCTTTTGTGTCAGGGTGGGCATTTCCTCTGCTGCCCGGCCTTCACAAAACTTCTCGAAGCCCCTCAGTTCGGAGACTTGAAAATAAACACGCTCCACGTCGCTTTTGTTGTCAAGAAAGATATCAATCTTTCCGTGTCCTTCCAACCTAGTTATGGGGTCAATGGTAATTCGTTTGCTCATGAGCTCTTCGGGGTCAGTTTCCCCTTCAATATGGATGAGGCGAGGCCATACCTGTAGAATAGTCCGCCAGGGTCAGGAATGGAATCTGCGGTTTTCTTCAACGCTTCTTTGTCTGTGACGTCGATGATGGATGCGAGGAATGAGGAAGATTTTGCGCCCTGGTCCCTCACGTTGTCTGTGGGCCCAAAGCAACCTCGACAGGGCATGTTGGCATTGATGCACCTTGCATTGCAACCACCCCTGGTGGCAGGGCCAAGGCAGATAATACCCTCGTCCAGAAAACACTTTTCAGGGTCCCATTCCGTTTCATAGACTCGTTTGAACTTTTTTATCCGTAATTTTTCGGGCTTGCTATCTATTCGAGGGCATGTGTCGCAAAGGGCCTTTTTCCCCGCCAATACGCTTCCCCTTGGGGGGAGCCTGTTCTCCAGGACCATCATCATGGCCTCTTTGATGAGCTCTGGCGTTGGCGGGCAACCTGGGATATAGTAATCCACTTCTACGACCTGGTCCAAGGCCTTGACGGTATCATGGAAATCCGGCAGTTTTATTTTTCTCCCAGATTCTATGGTTTCGGGTTGTGGCAAGATTCCCTGAGGATTGTTTGTCGTGGGAACCTCTTGGTATATGCGGCTCAGCAAGTCTTCACGTTGATAAAAATTGGCCAGACCCACGACCCCGCCAAGATGGGCACAACTTCCGTGGGCTATCAGCAATCTCGATTTTTTTCTCATTATTTTGGCCATATGTTCTTGTTCACCCGTCCTGATGGCGCCATTGATCAACGTTGCCGTAATCTCGCCATCATTCATGGCGACAACATCTTTATACTTGAAATCGAGGGCTACAGGCCAAAACACAATATCTACGGCCGCGGCAACCGTTAAGAGATCCTCTGCCAAATCAATGACCGATTCCTCGCAGCCGCCGCAGCTTGAACACCAATATAGCGCAATCTT
>DAOUWN010000112.1 GCA_030667105.1 Deltaproteobacteria bacterium | reverse complement strand
AGATCTCCCTGCCTGATACTTCTGATCAGAGGATTGTCGGCCCTGCCGCTCTTTCCGGCTGCAAACAGGGACTGGCGACCCTGCTGGAAAAGACGGGTTGTCTGAACGTTGTTGGCACAAGCCTGGGCGCAGGCCCCGCACAAAAGACAGCGCGAAAGAATTTCCCCCAGACGCTCGGACCACCCCATGGCGCCGTTTTCCACAGACTCAAGGAGGGCCAACCTTCCCCGCGCCACATCGGCCTCTCTAAAGGTGGTCTTGTATACAGGGCACACGCTCATGCAACGGCCGCACCGCTTGCACTTATTCAAATGGCTGTCGCTGTTCATGATTGTCAATAGATCTTCATGATTTCACAAGGATAGATGCTTATGCAAGAATATTCTTTGATGAGATGGCTCGGTCCTTCTAACAGCAAGACTCGCGATTAGGCTCGCATATTATGGCGGAGAAACTAAGGAGCAGGACCGTGAGGAAGATCTTCGGTGTGGTGTTATTAATCTTTGTTATAAAGCTCGCGCAAAGAGTTCTTTGATATCAAAGGGGTTACTTCATTTATGACAAGCCCTTAGATAATTTCGTCAAAATAGGCCTTCAGCATTTTTTCCGCTGTTTTCTCGTAATTGATCTCATAAGTTCCTTTTTCAATCCTATCCTTGATGGCCTGCACTTTTTCTAAACGAACATCGGGTTCAGATTCCATAGCTCTCTGGGCCATCTGAACCTCTTTTGACGTCTGCGAAAGATTGACAATGGCGCCTTCTTTTGGCTCCGTGGGAACATCGGCTCGTGTAGGGGCTCTCTCACTAGGTCCCTGGGCCCGAGCGCCAGCAGTTTCATTGATATATTTGGCTATTTCGTCACTACCTGAAATCTTCATGAATCAGCACCTCCCTATTGTCAAAACATATTGGCATCAACTTTTCTTTTGGTAATTTCTTCAAGACGGTTCCTGAGGACTTCGGAGTCTTCAATTGAAAGGGTCCTGATCTCCTCCCCTTTTTCTCTGTCAATAACCTTGAAAACAAGCTCAGCGCCGTTATCTTCATCTAGTGCGAGGTTGTCCCCATAGTCATTTTCCAATTCTTTCAACACCTGCTGTTCCATGGCGTTATGGGGGCCGGAACGCACAATGCGTTCAACGATATCCACTGTTACTTTCTCAACCACAGCCTTTCGCCTCGCTTCAGTGGAAATTGTAATGCTATCAGATGGATTCGGGGCCACTACATTCTTGTTCCGTGCCCCACGCCTGCTCAGACTGAGCTGTTTGCCGTATGCTCTTAAGACATTATGAACCTGATAGTTGCTGACATGCATAACCAGTTCTCCCAGTAAATCTATCGGATCATTGCAAGGAAACTTTAGGAAAAAGGGGCAGGAAGAATATGCCAGGCTTTTGATATATTTCCCGGACGGGACAGGTTTGGTTGAGGCAACTTCGCATAACAAGCTGACATAATAGAATATCGGAACAACTAGCTTTTCGAAAACACGGCCGCTTCAACGGTGACCAAAGTTTGGTTTGCGAGCCTAAGATGATACTGATATCATGGGTTGAAAGCCCAAAGCTCACTGCAAGGAGATTTCTCTTCCCCTTTCAGCCTTGAGCTTTCAACTTTGAGCTTTTTTGAGGGAGGCTTTATGGACTTGGTGTTTGTGCTTATTATCGCCTTTGCTGCGGCAATGATAGCCACTACCACAGGATTCGGGTCTGCAACCATCCTCACGCCATTTGTGGCCATGGTCATTGACATAAAGGCTGCCATTGTATTGGTGGCCTTTTTTCATTTTGCAAATAATCTGACCAAATTTGCACTGATGAGAAAGAGCATCAACCTGCGCCTCGTTCTTGTTTATGGACTGCCCAGCGTCATCTCAGCTCTGGTTGGAGCATGGATCTTCGGATCTGTTGATGTTCGTTTGATTACTATCCTTTTCTCTCTATTTCTGGTTCTATTTTCTCTCTATTCCCTTTTCAGGCCAAGATTACATATCCCCGAAAACGACAGTATCCTGGCCATTGGAGGCTTGATCTCTGGTCTGACTTCCGGGCTGATCGGTGTTGGCGGGGCCATCCGGAGCATGTTTCTTATCTCCACCTTTCTAAAAAGAGAGGCCTATGTTGCTACGGCCGCTGCCATCGCCATCATGGTGGATGTATCCCGCATCAGCGTGTATGTGTATCGAGGCGCCCTTTACCACAGTCACACGTTGTGGATCATACCACTGGTCGCTGTTGCTTTTCTCGGGGTTTTTACGGGTAGAAGACTGCTTCTTCGCTTGAGAGAGGAAACAGTTAGAAAGGCAGTGCTTGTGGCCCTTTTGCTTATAGGGATAAAGATGTTTGTTGATAATATCGGATATATTTGATCAGAAATATCAGGCGCTAAGCACATTGGCCTTGTGGCCGCAGAGCAATATCTGCACCAGCGTTTCCGGTCCACAGCACGATGTTGCTCGTGACAACTACTTGAAATCCTTTATCTCCCATCACTCCACCAGAAATCATTGTTTTTTACTGGATCATAGCACTTTTGCCGCCCGTTCACAAAAACCCATGGAGACCGTCCTAACTCGTCTCTGCCACACCGGTAAAGACGATCCCACGTCATGATCCAGCCCATGAGCAAGCCATGTTTACTGAAACATTCAATGCTGTACTGAGAGCAAGAGGGATACATCGGGCACCGCCCCCCGGCAACGGGCGAAAGATACTTTCTATAGAATTTGACCAGCGAAGTCCCTGGATTCGATGCATCTTTTTCCCCCTCCTGGCGTGCAGCGTTTAGCCCTGGGGCTTGCCACGGGCCCTTCATGGCATCATCCTGGGCCATGACCGCTGTGGCAAACATGAACAAGAAAATAGTGAGAACAAACCTAACCTTTTTCATCTTGTGAGTCGGAATACAGTAACTTTCCTTCCCCATACACAGCGACGAGGTATCTCGTCATCTATATTTAACGTTGTTCTCATATGTATCAATATGCACTACTTGTCCATATGTGTCAATCGAAAGCCTGACTCGAGAAGATGACGGATTCCGAGCGAATCATAGCGCTGAACGGCCTGATCAACAACCAATAGAGTCCGAAATATCGTCGACTCTCATTGCATAATCGAAAGCCTGCCCAAGGATTTGACAAATCCTGCCATCTGATGTAATTATGTACCTACCAAGTAACTTATCAAAAAAATCTGAGGTTCGCGTGATCTCCCTCATCCAAACGCTCTCCGCCTGCGGGGGAGAGCGCAGGGTGAGGGGGCAAACCCCAACTTATTGAGAACTTACCCTAACAAGCGTTCAATTGCCTGAAATTTATGGAAAGTCCATGTGCGAGGTTGTGCTCGACCTTTGTCATTTGCGGGGAGGTCCGTTTTTATGCCCGACAGAGCTAGCGGCATACTGAAACTAACGAAAAGCGGTGGTGGCGTACTGTGTGACCTGTTGCGGCCCTTTGGCCCCGGTTCCAATGAAATTGTGGTATCGGCCAGGCTCGTGAGGGAAAACAATCTCGTCCAAGGCGCCAGTGTCACAGGTTCAGTGAGGAAGGATAAAAAGGCATCGCAACTGGCCATCGTTGAATCGGTCTGCGGTCTCACCTCTGAACAGTTCAAAAGACGAACCCCTTACACCCGTCTTATTGCCATAGATCCATGCGAGAGGTTCCAACTCGCCGCCACAGGGGAGACGAGTATGCGCGTTGTCGATCTCGTGGCGCCCATCGGCAAGGGCACCCGGGGCTTGATTGTCTCACCTCCCAAGGCCGGAAAAACCACTCTGCTGGAGCAAATTGCCAGGGCCATCCACGCCGGTGATCCTCAAACGCGCATTCTCGTACTACTCATCGATGAGCGGCCCGAAGAAGTCACTTACTTCCGTCGCGCCGTAGACGCAGAAGTCATCGCGAGTTCCAGCGATCGCATCATCGACGAACATGTGGGATTGGCTGAACTGCTGCTTGCTCATGTGCGCACCGAGCTTGAGTGTGGCCGCGATATAGTGGTGCTTGTTGACAGTCTGACGCGTATGGGCAGGGTCTTCAACCTTAAGGGCAGAGGAAGAGGTCGAACACTGTCCGGCGGTTTGGATGCAGGGGCCCTGGAGATTCCTCGCCGCTTTTTCGGGCTTGCGCGCAACATTGAAGACGGCGGATCCCTCACCATCATCGCCACAGCCCTAATCGACACTGGGTCACGCATGGATCAGCTTATCTTCGAGGAATTCAAGGGCACCGGCAACAGCGAAATCGTTCTCGATCGCGGGCTTGCCGAAGCAAGGATTTTTCCGGCCATCAACGTGGCCGCCAGCGGGACCCGAAAGGAGGAAAGATTGTATGACCCTGACGATATTAAGCGCCTTGCCACCATTCGACGGGGCCTTGTAGACCGCAAACCCAAAGACGCGATGACCTCGCTGCTCAATGCCCTTGAGTCATACCCCGCCAACGAGGAATTTCTTCAAAGTATCCCCTTGGCAAAGTAGTCCGGATTCTGACGGCCTACTGCGGACATCTTCAGTTCTGAAGTTATTTTTGAGCGAGCCCTTAGTATGCCTTCCCATCTTTTCCCATCATCGGAACAAATCTCACGGGAATGATGTCTTTTTTCTTTATTTTCCCTTTTTGCTTGGTCAGGAGCACCAATTCCTGCGTGAATTTTTTTCCAACAGGAATGACCATTTTGCCACCTTCTGCCAACTGGTCTTGAAGCGGTTGTGGAATGTGTGAAGGAGCACATGTCACGATGATGGCATCAAAGGGGCCATATTCTTTCCATCCTTGGTATCCGTCACCAATTTTGACGTTAATATTCTCATACCCCAAATCAGCCAACAGTTTTTTTGCCTTTTTCCCAAGCACACCAATTAGTTCGATCGTACATACGCTTTCGCATATTTCTGCCAATATTGCTGCCTGATAACCGGAACCTGTGCCAATTTCAAGCACCTTTTTGGCGCTGTCCAAATCCAAAACCTCCGTCATGAGAGCAACGATATAGGGCTGGGATATGGTTTGTCCCTCCCCGATTGGCAATGGACAATCTCCATATGCTTGCCATTGATATTCCTTGGGAACGAATTTGTGCCTTTCAACCTTTCTTAATGCCTTCAAGACTTTCTTGTTAGTAATTCCCCTTGCTTCAATTTGAGTTCTTACCATGCGCTCACGTCGCTTTTCAAAGCTTTGGAAAAAGGGGTTTTCTGCCCTACATGTGACACCAAACATAAAAGGGCCCATCATGCAGATAAGCAGACATATCAGTTTCTTCTTCGTGTTTGCCATTTTCAGCATCTTTCCTCAGTCTCCTTCAAGATGTCGAGGCCTGCAAGGGGATGTAGGGTGCGTGCTGTCCTCATCTGATTCGGTCAACACCGCGGAGACCGGATCTTGATTTTCCGCGCCTTCAAGCGGATTATCTCGATTCAAGAGGAGTGTTTGGGTGGGGAAGGCAAAGGGGATATGCATGGATTCAAAGACAAGCTGAATATCGTGGAGAACCTTATTGCCGTAAAACAGGGATTCGGCCCAACTAGGAAGATTTACCTGAAACCAGCCCCGCACGACTTTGGAGTAACGGTCCAGGCGTTCAAGGTAAATCCAGCACATGTCCTGATTGACCTCTGACTTGTTCGTGATGAGTTCCCTCAGTCTCACAACCAGTTCCTGAATTCTCTGGGGTGTAATGTCATAGGGCTAAATCCAGATCCCATTTGTACATGAATTTGGTTCGGCCTTAGTATGTCTTGACCACACCCTTTACAAAATCTGAGTTGGGAATGGATACCGTGGTCATATCCGAGAAAAGCTCCAGATACGTCCTGAACGTGGCGATCCGTTTTACCGTGCCGGCCCAGTTGTTAAATACGATGAAATGGCCTTCATCAAATATTCGGTGATGTCCCCATTTAATTGACATGCCACATTGTTTGCGAGTCTAGTTGTGCCTGTCGCCATTGTTGACATTTTGTGTGTCAATATTGCATTTTTTTCGTCGGTCCGGTGCATGCTGCCAACGTCAAAACATAATTGTCAGCAAAATGGGGACATCACCGTTTAATTGACTTTCGTCCTTTTATAGGACAACGCGGGAGGATGCAAGAAGTTCTGCCGGTGACGCGAAGGCCTGCCCAGACGCCAGGAAGACCTTTTAAGCCCCGTGGGAATGATCTCCAGATAACTGTCTTGAAACAAACCCTAAAGGATTTCATGACAGTACCGATAAGAGAAGTATCGGATAAGGAGGTTTATAGGGTGGATTTTGTAGATGTGGACATAATTGTTGGTGGCACATCACCCGTCAAGAACAACCCACCAGTAGAACAAGTTGCTCTTCCTGCCGGGAAAAGTGCGGTCCGCAAGGACAGAAGGAAGAACAAGCAGGATCGTCGAAGAAGTGTAAGGGAAGGCGTCATTGTTAGTCTTTCCTCAGACAACGATCAACGTATCTTACGAGATCGAAGAAAAGCCATTTCTTAAGACTATCCAACAAATCTACTCAGCTCTCGCCCCCGCTTACGAATTCACGAGACAAAGCTTTCCCAAATAGACCAAATTGTGATAAAAAAACGGAAAATGCGTTAGAAAGCAGTTTAGTGTGATTTCCGGATAGTGAAACTCGATGAAAGATAAGCTGTTTGTCATATGGGGTAGGCGAAGCCAGGAACGAGACCCGAAAGTGGTGGGGTCCACCATGAAACAGAGGGCTGAGCCGAACCTGGATATACTTAAGAATAGCCCTTGTTTGCACTGTGGGTTGTTTACGAGCGGGGTTGTCTGCCCTTATGTCAAGGGGTGCAGCAAGATTGACGAGTTTCAAAGGGTGGCAGCAGTTCACTGTTCGCTTAGTAAATATCAGGATGTACGCTCCGTGGCCTAGGAGGCTTTTTCTTTTCATAGGAGATAACCATGTTCGAGGTAAATGCCCTGACTGATGAGCAGTTGGCCGGCCAGCGCCTTATGGTTGGTTTTAAGGGCACGGTCCTGGATGATGAGT
>DAOUWN010000058.1 GCA_030667105.1 Deltaproteobacteria bacterium | reverse complement strand
TGCTGTCAGTCACATAGTTATCAGTCGTGTTGTCTCTGTACTCATAGTTGAAATTGAGAAACCGGAACGTATAATCCGTACTTCCTGAAAAATTGGTCGTCTTGCTGTCGGTCACATGCACGGGCAGATGATCATAGTCCTTGTCTTCGTTATAACGAAGCCGCACCCTGGGGTATTTCTCGGACCTCGTGGAAATATTGGCGTTCCACGATTCCGTGGTGTACCGGTCTTCATCTGAGACCATGGTCAGGATATCAAGACCCCTCTCATTGATACGATAACCTGTGTTGGCATCAAAGTATTCGTTCGTTACATCGAGCCTCAGATCCGGCGACAGACGCGTTGTTTTTTCGTCATTTGACTCTGTCACATTTACGTCGAGGTCGGCAGTAAAGCCGACTTTGGGCGTCAAGGCCTTGCTCACTCCGAGGTTATATACCTCGGTAAACTGCCATGAACTGGTCTTCTCCCCTCCAGTCTCGGTGTCTGTTGAAGTGTAAGTCAGGTGGGCCGAGCCATGGATGTCATCTTCGGCACGCACCTCATGCAAAGGGACCAATACAATAAACAGAAGAAGAACCACGAAAGTACGAAAGCACGAAGGCACAAAAAAAGAAAATTTCGTGATTTCGTGATTTCGTGATTTTTTCATATTTCCTGTCAGAAGAAAAACGAACTCTAAAAGTAACGGACTAATCCTTCACTCCTCTATCACCGCAATCCCGCATGGTTTCCTCCCCACTTCAATGACCGTTTTCACTTTTTTTGTTGCAAGGTCAACAACAGACACATCCTCTGAAAGCCTGTTGACCACATAGAGCTTTCTTCTTGGCGTATCCATGGCCATATGCGAAGGGAGGTCCCCCACTGACACGTTTTTTGTGACCATGTCCATGGATGTGTACATGAAGACAACCTCGTTGTTGTTCGCAATGGACACGTAAACCCACCCGGACAGGCCCGATTGCACCCTCAGCGGCCTTTGACCTACCGGTATCGTCTTTGTCACTGAGTAGGAGCCAATCTGTATCACGGAAACAGTGTTGGAGCCCGAATTGGCCACATAAAGCTTGTCGTCCTGGACTGCCAAACCAGTAGGATTCAAATCAACCGTTACGGTATGCTCCACGGCGTTTGAAGCCGCATCGATGATCGATATCGAGTTATCCGCATTGTTCGCCACATAGACCTTGCCTCTAGCTTGATCGTATGTAATGCCAACAGGGCGGCGACCCACAGTTATCCGTTCAGTCACCATCTCAGAAACCGTATCTATTACCGAAACATTGTCTGAATCCGGGTTCGTGGCGTAAAGCCATCTGCCATCTCCGGACAAGGCAAGATCGTCGGGACTGTAACCAAAATTGCCGATCGTATTGGTCACCCTGTTTGCGTCCGTGTCAATGACTGAAATGTTGTTGGAACCTGAATTAGCAACATAGACCTTGGTCCTGTCCGGGCTTGTCACTATTCCCACAGGCTGCTGCCCGACTGCTATGGCCCCGACCACGATGTCCCGTTGCCTGTCTATGACCGTAACCGAATCAGACTCCGAGTTTGTCACATAGAGCAATATCTTCTTTATTTCCATACCCTGCTTCCGAATAGCCATCTTCGGCGCAAAAAGGTACTTGTTAAAAACAGACTCCTCCACATTCCAATCAACAAAAAGCGCAAGGCTTTCACGTCGAAAAACTACAAATTCTATGTCCAGAAAATGCTCCCCATCAGGTTCAGGCAACGCTAGCGAAAAGGTTTTGGCGCCCCTTTTCACCTTTGCCTCAGACATCTTCCATTTCATGCGTTCATACTTGCCGGCAGGTATATAAAACTCGGCCAGCTTGATCTGGTGCTTATCGAAAAGCTCAGCAGAATCGATCTGCCGTTCCATCGCGACATCGATCCACTCACCATTGTTGTTCATGAAGCTAATGCCGGAAATGGCAAAGGTAATGTCAGCGGCCGGTTTCTGCGGACAGGAAAGGTAGAGAAAAACCTGCCCCTCATCGGTCCGGGGTCTTTTGGGATGCTGTTCAAAGGCGCATGATGTGAGGCACGTTAAAGCCATCACAACCATTACCAAATGATCAATTTTTTTTTCATGCCCCCTCATTTTCCTTCCTTTTCAATAAACTTGACCTTGCCGCGATAGATCCCGCAGAACCAGCCTGCGAGCCCTGATCCGGTTCTTATATAATACCATGAGGTTAAGTCGTCATGTTTATGTTGATCCATGATTTCAAATTCCTCGCCTTTTTTCATCAATCTCTTGATCTTGCTCTCGGTGCTGCCTTTTGCGCGCAGGTTCATGTTGGCCGTCAAGACATAATATTTTGCAGGCTTCGCCACTACTGGTTCTTTCGAGGCGACCGCCCCTGGTTTAACCTCTTCAAGCCTTTCAACTGATGGAACTGGTTTCATTGCAAGCACCTGCACTCTGTTGTTAAACGTATCTGCAACCAGAACATTTCCGGAGGTGTCTACTGCGATATCGCTTGGGTACTGAAACCAGCCTCTCCCCCAACCCTTGCCGCCAAACTCAAACAGAAAACGGCCATTATCCGAATAGGTCGTCGCCGTGTGACGCATGTAATCAATCACGTAAACCCTTTTGTTCAGGCTGTCCACCCCCAGCCCCCGCGGACGGCTTAACTTGCCGGAGCTTCCTCCTTTTTTCCCGAACTTAAACAAGAAATTCTCGTTCTCGTCATAGACATAGACACGTCCCATGTCCTCGCTCAAAAGGTAAATCTTGCCGGCCTCGTCTATCTCCACATCACATATGGTGGCCTTTTGTTCTTCTCCCTCCCCAAGGCTGTCGGTTGGGCTCAAAAGGTGAGAGAACGCGCTGTCTTTCTTTAGAACTACTACACCGGGATAGCCGCTGCCGGCCACGTAGAGCGCGCCTCGCTTGTTGATGGCAATGTTTCTTGCCCGAAAATCATCCGCGCCTTCAAACCCAGAAAAAAAGAGATCCTTTCTCCACTTTAACGATGGACTAAATACAGATATCCTGGCCCTTGGATGTTTCCGGCCCGGCGACTGGGCAACATAGAGATACCCCCCCGGATCTACTGCCAGGCCAACGGGGGCCTCGATTCCATCTGATTTGCCAATAGACAGCAGCGGATAGAAATCCTGCGTATACACCAATATTCTGCTGTGCCCGGAATCCGTGACATAGATCTCCCTCTTCACTGAATCGACAAACAGTTTTGAGGGATAAGACAACCTTGTTCCCTGGTAGTCTTCCCGGATGACATGGAGACTGGTAATTTTTTTTGGACGGATTTTTTCCTCTGAAGAGGCTACGGGCACAGGCTCACTGGGGCTGCCAGCCTCTTGTTGGGCGGAAAGGCATTGGACATGACCCGCCAGGCTGAAAAAAGCGGTAACAACCGCAGCAATGATTGATAGACTTATAACCCGTTTTTTGCTACACTGCCGGTAGCTTAAGAATCTGGACATTTCTTGCAAGCCATGAGACAAGGGCCTTCGGTTATGTTCCCGCCCCTCCCTCCAGGGGAGAGTCTACGGATGGGCACAGATGAAATCGGGAAAACAACCATCAATGGATGGAAAGTAGCCTAACTTATACGTTTTTTGCCAAAAAAATCAAGTTATAAAATCGCTTTCGCGATTTTACACAACGATGATCATGTATTCACTTAAGGTCAACGAAATATGCAAATACTATTCCACAACGTTGCTGTTTAGGGATATCTCCTTTGAGTTACGTCCTGGAGAAGTCCTGGCCATTGCCGGCTGGAACGGATCGGGCAAGAGCACGCTGCTGCGCATCATTGCAGGTCTTGTAAGGCCCTCGGCGGGGCAGGTTGAAATGCATGTTAAAGACGAGGCCATTCCGAAGGAATCAAGGCGGAGGTTTATCGGCATGGTGGCGCCTGCGCTGTCCCTGTATGACGAGTTGACAGCCCTTGAGAACATGGAGTTTTTCTGCAAAGTGAGAGGCGTCTCCTGCCACCGCCAAGACTGTCTTGATATGATGGATCGGGTCGGACTGACCGAACACGTCGACAAAAATGTGCAGGAACTTCTCCTCTGGCATGAAGCAGCGCCTGAAACTCGTTCAGGCCCTGATCCATAATCCCCCTTTGTTGCTGCTGGACGAACCCGGATGCAACCTTGACAGCAAAGGGATAAAAATCGTGGAAGAAATCACCCTTAACCAGCGCCAGTTCGGCATGACTGTGATCGCATCCAATGAAAAGCGGGAGGTGGACTACGCAGACAGGATCATCAACCTATCTGAGTGAGGCTATAGCCATCTGGGCACGTGACCTGCGAAGCGAATTCAGGACGCGCTATGCGGTCAACGCCATCCTGATGTTTGCGCTGACCACCCTGATAGCCGTGAGCTTCTCAATAGGCTCTTTCCGTATCGCAGAAGCTGAAAAGCCCTTCTTGTACGCAGTGCTACTGTGGATTATCCTGGTTTTCTCAGCGCTCTCCGGCCTTTCTCGCTCCTTTGTTAAAGAAGAGGAAGCCGGAACCATGGATGTGTTGAGACTCTCTGCCCGTCCCCAGGCCGTGTTTTTGGGAAAACTGTTTTTCAACTTGACGCTTCTTGGAGCCCTGGAAATAATCATTGTGCCTTCGTTTATTCTCTTGATGAAATACCAGATAGAGCTTCCGGGCTTCTTTGCAGCCATGGTTATCAGCGCGGGCCTTGGTTTAGGTGCGGGCACAACCATCGTGGCGGCCATGATAGCCCAGGCGAGCGCCCGTGGCGCACTGTTTTCCGCCCTGTCTTTTCCCCTGCTTCTGCCCCTCATGATTACTGCCATCAAAGGATGTGAAAGGGCCGCCATCGGCATGGACACGGCAGGCTGGCCCGAGGTCAGAATCGCTGTTGCGTATGTGGTTATAATGATTATTGTGTCATTGTTCTTGTTTCCGTTGATCTGGGAGGAATAAAAAAAAGTGCCTAAAATGCCTAAAATTGAAAGTGCCTAAAGTTAAACCAATTCAAGAATTGCGGGATTATGGGATTAGATGAAATTCCGCCAACCCGCCTGCCGGCGAGGCAGGTTCCTGAATTCCTCAATCATTTTCCTGAATCCCTAATTGGATTTCTCTTATGATTTACAAAATCCTATTGGCCATCTGGATGACTGTTATGATTGTGGCTGCTTTCTTTTTCACAGAAGCAGCTACCGGCTTCCCCGGACAGACGTCCCGCATCTTGTTTTTTCATGTCCCCCAGGCATGGGTGGCCACGCTCTCCTTTTTGTTGTCCATGATAGGAAGCGCTATGTACCTGGCCAAACGCAATGTGAAAGCAGATTTCCTGGCCCTGTCCGCCGCGGAGTTAGGATTTCTGTTCTGCATACTCGCCACGGTGACTGGCTCCATATTTGCCAAAGCCACCTGGGGCTCATTTTGGAACTGGGACCCACGGGAAACGAGCATCGTCATCCTACTTATGATTTACGGGGCCTATTTTGCGCTCCGTTCTGCCGTGGCTGATCCGGAAAAAAGGCGTGTGTTTGCCGGCGTATATTCAATACTTGCCTTTGTTACGGTCCCCTTTCTGGTTTTTGTGGTTCCGCGCATCACAACCTCGCTCCATCCGGAAAATACAATGAACCCTGCAAATCAAGGCATGGACCCCAAAACCTTAACAGTGTTTCTAGGCTCGTTATTTGCATACACGGGATTGTTTGTATGGATGCTCCGATTGAAGATGAGGATACTGAAGATTGAAGAATCGCGAATTGAGGAAGTAAGGAAACACGGAGAAGGACAATGAAAGAAGGTCTCGGTTTCGTCATGGGGGTTAATCTGATTATATGGTGTGGCATAGCCTTTTACCTCTTCATCCTGGACCGAAGGCTCAAGAAATTGGAACTCGCCTTGGGCGAGGACAAATGAATAATAGACAGAATGCCTTAATTTTAGGCACTTTAGCTCATTTTAGCTCACTTTAGGCAATTCGATGATATACAACACCAAGCATGGCAGAGCCATTGTGGCTGGGCCCAAACGATCAGGTTTATAGTGGAAGTGAAATGAAGAAATCTTACATCATCGGTGGAGTTATCATCGTGCTGGCCATGGCCATGGCCATGTATTCCTTCAAATCAACCTTGACCCCCTATGTGACTGTTGGCGAAGCCAAGGCAAGCAAGCGGCCTGTGCAGGTGGCAGGTATTCCGGTCAAGGGGACTGAAAGGTATGACTTGAAGACGAACAACCTTCTTTTTACGCTCCGCGAAGATGGAGGAGCTGAGATGGTGGTCGAATATGACGGGCCAAGGCCTGGAAATTTTGATGATGCAACCAAGGTCGTGGCCGTTGGCAAATACGAACCAACGACCCAAGTCTTTACGGCCAAAGAACTGTTGGTCAAATGTCCAACGAAATACGAAGGGCGGGTTAAAGGGGAATGAGTAATTTCGGTCAACTTACGATGTGGTTGGGACTTATTGCAATTGGCATATCATCCGTATGCTACGCGGTTGTGGTTTCCGGAAAAGACAGTGCAGCAGCCAGGAATGCAGCAAGGCTGAGTTTTATCGCCTTTTCCGTTTTTGTGACCATCGCATCCATGCTTTTGATGCATTTCATACTTAACCATGAGTTTCTATACAGCTATGTGGCCAGCTATTCGTCCCGTGATCTTCCTTTGGAATATTTGGTCAGCTCTTTCTGGGCAGGACAGGAAGGAAGCTTCCTCCTGTGGGTGCTGCTAGGGGCTTGGTTGGGTATATTTCTTATGTTCAGGGCCAGAGACATGGAACCCCATGTCATGCTCATCTACAACCTGAACAACGTCTTCCTGATGATTCTGTTGATCAAGCAAAGCCCCTTTCATATGCTCCCCATTGCTCCTCCTGACGGCAACGGACTCAACATGCTCTTGCAGGATCCCTGGATGGTTATCCACCCGCCCATAGTATTTCTGGGTTATGCAGCCTTTGCCATTCCCTTTGCCTATGCCGTGTCGGCCCTGTGGCGAAGAGATTATGACAGTTGGATCAAGCCGGCCTTACCCTGGACAGCTTTTGCCTTCGTAAGCCTGGGCGCCGGCATCATCATCGGCGGATACTGGTCATATAAGGTGCTGGGATGGGGAGGCTATTGGGGTTGGGATCCGGTAGAAAATGCGTCGCTGTTGCCATGGCTGGCGGGCATGGCATTGATGCACGGTATGATCTTGCAGCAGACGCGAGGCAAATTGCGAAAAACAAACTTTGTGTTGGCCGCCTTCTCGTTTCTTCTGGTTATCTACTGTACGTTTCTCACCAGATCCGGCGTTCTGGCTGATTTTTCCGTTCATTCTTTCGTGGATCTTGGCATCACCGGCTGGCTGGTCATCTTCATGTTCGCCTTTATCGCCATCTCCATGTTTTTTTTCGTAACCAGGGCCAAGGAAATCCCAGTATCCAAAAAAGGAGAAAACCTGAGCTATTTTTCCAGGGAATTCGGCCTTATTGCCGTCATGATCCTCCTTTGTCTCTCTACCCTTGTAACCGGCCTGGGCACATCCGCGCCTCTCATAACCAGGATGCTCGAACAGACATCAAAGGTGTCAACAGAGTTTTATGTAAATACGAATCTGCCGCTGGCGCTTTTTATATTACTCCTTTTGAGCTTTGTCCCATTGATGGCCTGGGGTAAAAACAACTTTTCAAAAGTCGGCGCCAAGGCAAAGTGGGCTGGAGTGGGAGCTGTAGTCGCCCTGGTAATCACACTGCTAAACGGTTATCCAGACATGGAAGCGCCACTTCTTTCACTGGGTGTATTGCTCCTTTCAATACTTGGCGGTGCAGTAACAGGCATGAATCTCTTGCTTGTCATAAAACTTGTCAGAAAAAGGATTACTATTGCAAGCGGCGCTATTGCCCATCTTGGGGTAGGCTTGATGTTTCTCGGCATTGTCTCATCGTCTGCCTATGACAGGTCGGAAAAGGTGTTGCTGCCACAGGGCACGGTCAAGAGCGCCTTGGGCTATAATATTGAGCTCAGCGAGCCGAAATTCTCAAGAGAAGGAAAAGGAGTGCGTCTGCTTCTTCCTCTGAATATCAAGAAACAAGGTAGAGAATTCATGGTGTTGCCGGACATCTATTCTGAACGCAGCAGAGATGGACAGTCTAAACGGTTCGTCCATCCGTATATTGGAAAGGGACTCATTTCGGACCTCTACATATCGCCTGTGAGTTTCGATCCTGGTGAAAAGAAGGGTCCGGGAAATTCCCTCGATCTAAAAAGGGGAAACAAAATCGCATTTCATGACTACGAACTTGAATTTACGGGTTTTGATGTGTCAGGCATGATGGGACAGGATGCCCGGAATATGAAGGTGGGAGCAAATATTGTTGCTTCCTACAAAGGCGACGACCCCGTAACCTTGAAACCGGTCATAACCATGAGCAAGAAACATGGCCCATCTAGCCCATCCAGCCGTGTAAAACTGCCGGGACCGGATGATGCCTATCTGACCCTTGAAAGAATGGACGCAGGCGCCAAGACTATCGGCCTTGTTTACGAAGGCCCCGGATCTGCCTCGGAAAAAAGCACTGAGAAAAGCCTCCCCGCCGTCATTGCAGAGGTGAGCATCAAACCCGGCATGACCGTCCTGTGGCTGGGGACTTTCCTGATCCTTCTGGGAGGCAGCATTGCAGTTGTTCGCCGCTGGCCGAAATAAGCGACCGTAGTACATATGGCGTGGCTGGTTAGATTAGATATGCTTCTGGCAGGAAATAGGACACATCTGCACAAACCAAACCTGCAGTCTCATGTCGTCACAATCAAGCTGTTTTTGTTTCTAATGACCTCAAACGCGTTAAGATATCTCCAGTAACTGCCTCTTCCCTTTTGATTCGCTCCACTTCCTGGGCGAGCTTCCCGACTTGAAAGGTAAGCTGGTCAATCCTTCTATTTGTTTCATCGATCCGCCCAGTCAGTTCCGCCCTCACATCATCGATCCGCCCGGTCAGATCCACCCTCAGTTCATCAATCCGCCCGGTCAGTTCCGCTCTCACCTCATCGATCTTGCCGGTCAGTTCAGTCCTGAGATGATCAATCCTGCCGTTTGTTTCATCAATGCGTCCGGTCAGTTCCGCCCTCAGTTCATCGATGCGTCCGGTCAGTTCCAACCTGAGATGATCAATCCTGCTATTTGTTTCATCAATGCGCCT
>DAOUWN010000012.1 GCA_030667105.1 Deltaproteobacteria bacterium | reverse complement strand
TTCTTAAGGTATGAGACCTTGTCCCAGGAAAATGGTTCTTTCTGGCAGGGAAAGATGGAATTGTTATGAAATATCGGATCTGAGGCCAGGTCGTAGCGTGATGCCATGAGAGCATCCTCCCAGAGGCCCGTGTGGGGAATGGGTGAGTACTGGGCAAGGACGGGCCTCACTCCACAGGCTTTTACTATCTTTACGGAAGCTTCAAGCTCACGGAGGTCTTGGCCCGGCAAACCAAATAGGAGATAGGCACCCAGAACCTCTGCCGAAAAGCCGGCTCCCCTTAGGTGACTCACGGCCCGTTCAAATTCGCTGGGACCCACCTTCGTGTCCAGGGATTCCCTGCCCTCAAAGAAGGCTGTTTCGAGGCCGAGCCGTATCGTTTTAAATCCTGCCCGAAAAAAGAGCCGTGCCACCTCCTTGGAAAGTGGCCTTATGTGCAGGGCGTTCGGTGTGTGAAACCGCACTGCAATTCCCCGCCTCAGCACCCCTTCAAGGATTGGCACAATATGACGCTCTGCATCAATCAGCAGGGCGTCATCGTAAAAGGCAAAATCTTTAACGGCGTATTTTTCGTGCCAGTATGTGATTTCCTCTACTACCTGCTCAGGCGATCTGCGCCTGAATTTGCGGTTTAGAAAACCTGACGCACAGTAGGCACAACGAAAGGGGCAACCACGGCCGGTCAAGATCGGAACGTAGGAAATTGCGTTTTGCAGATCAAAGGCCGGATAAGGATAGGTGTCCAGATCATCAGTAAGAAATGTGCGGCCACTGGCAAAGCCAGTCAGGCGATCAAGGACTTCAACAACCGCCCTTTCGCTTTTTCCTGAAAGAACTTCATAGGCGCCAGAGTGCCTGACTGCGTGATCATAACAAAGGGTTGCATAAATACCCCCCAGCAGGACCGGGACCTCAGGCATCATCTCGCGAAGGATTCCTATGACAGCAAAAACACCCGGATACCAGTAAGTCATAAGGGAAGTGACAAGCACGGCATCCGGCCTGGGGCTTTGCCCTAAGGCCTTGCGAACCACTGCTTCAGGAATGCCATAGCGGCTGTATGTACGAGGCACGTCCCATAGATTCTTTGGTTTTGCAATCTGCGTTTTCAGATAATGGCCCTTGCCAAACTGACCTGGCCTGAGGGTGTCCGCAAATTCGGGATGAAAGCGATCCAAACAATCAATATATGTAATTCTGTAGCCATGCCCCCGAAGGATACCTGCAATGGTCAACAGTCCCAAAGGTTTTGCCCAGAAGTCATAAGCTGCAAAATCGTAAATCCAGGGATTGATAAGAAGAATATGAGGGGTGTCTTTTCTCATGCCTGTATTGTAGTTGAACGTTTCGTATGATTGTATAAGGATTACCAATTTATGCAAGGACTGAGGCGGGCGTGAAGGAGGAGGTTAGGCTATGAAAATGATCGGCGTTATCGGGGCGGGCCATTGTAATAACGAGACTTATGAACTGGCAAGAAAAGTTGGTAATGGCATTGGAAGGGCTGGGGCAATCCTTGTATGTGGCGGGCTGGGTGGCGTCATGGAAGGAGCATGTCGCGGAGTCTGTGAGGCTGGAGGACAAACCGTGGGCATCCTACCCGGCCCGGACAAGGCCCAGGCCAACCCTTATGTGACCATCCCGATTGTAACCGACCTGGGCCATGCCCGGAATATCCTGGTCGTACGAAGCTCAGACATCCTGGTAGCTATCTCCGGAGGGTACGGTACCTTGTCTGAAATCAGTATAGCCCTGAAACTGGGAAAACCGGTAATAGGCTTGGATACGTGGCCAAACATGGAAAAAGTCCGTTATGTCTTCACTCCGGAAGAAGCAATTAGCGCAATCTGACGGGCCAGGCGCTCCATTTCCTCAATGACATCTTCCACCTTCATGGTGAGAAGGGTCCTGTCTTTAACCACCAATCGGCCATCAATGATGACATCTCTTACATCACCTCCGCCGGCTGCATAAACTAGATGAGAGCTGGCATTATATAGAGGTGTTAAGTGAGGTTTGTGTGTGTCGATTATGATCAAGTCAGCCTTCTTTCCCACTTCAAGGGAACCGATCTGGTCTTCAAGGCCAATGGCCTTGGCGCCGCCCCTGGTAGCCAACATCAGTACCTGCCGGGCATCAAGGATTGTGGGATCCAGGCTATTTACCTTGTGCAACTTAGCCAAAAAGTCCATTTCCTGAAACATGTCAAGATTGTTATTGCTGGCACAGCCGTCTGTGCCAAGTCCGAGAGAGACTCCCTTTTCCAGAAATCCAGCAACAGGCGCAACGCCCGAGGCAAGCTTCATCTCGCTTTCTGTTGTGACGGACACTCCAACATTTCTTCCGGCCATGATCCCCATATCTTTTTCATCTACCCATATGGCATGGACAGCCAGTGTCCTGGAATTGAGGATGCCAAGTGAATCAAGGTACTGAACTGGCGAAAGGCTGTGCTTTGCCTGGATTTGCTTCACCTCACTCTGTGTCTCAGCCACATGAATCTGAAAAAGGCTGTCCGTCTCGTCGGCTAGCTTGCGGGCTTCCCTCAGGGTCTTCTCACAGCATGTGTAAGGGGAATGACAAAAAAGACCGGGACTGATCAAGGAGCTCTTCCCTTGCCAGTTCCGGATGAATCGGAGAGCTTCGGCTACGTTCTTTTCAGGGTCAGGAACACCAGGAGCCGGAAAGTCTATGATCCCCTGTCCAAGGATGGCCCGCATCCCGGATTCCTCTACAGCTTGAGCAACGCTATCTTCAAAAAAATACCCGTCACAGCATGTTGTCGTGCCAGACAGAAGCATCTCCGCACAGGACAGACGCGTGGCTGTATAAACGGTTTCAGGGTTTAACCACCTTGCTTCAGCCTTGAATATATAGTCATTTAACCATGTCATTAGGGGAAGGTCATCGGCCAGGCCTCGAAAAAGGCTCATGGGAAGATGGGTATGGGTGTTCACCAGTCCCGGCATGACAAGCCCCCCTCTGACGTCTATGGTCTGCCGAGCAGCGGGCAATGGCTGGGTTGGCGTTCTCGTCTCAATGCGCTCCACTCTGCCATTTTGTATGCACAGGAGCCCGTTTTCGAAAACCTCAAAGGTCCTGTCGAGTGTCAGAATGCTGCCATTATGAACCACGATGTCGAAAGGGGGATACTGGTGCATCGTACGCATGTTTCAAAATTGTGGGAAAAGATCCCGCGACATGAAGAAGAACGCCATGGTCTTAGGCCCTTCTCTTGCCATCAGGAGCCGGTTTTCCCAACAATATCTTGGGCAATCCGATTCACATCTTCCATCACGTTATCCACGTCAAGGGTAGCCAATACCCTGTTTTCCATTAACACCTGCCCGTTTACAATAGAGGTGACAACATCATGGCCCGAAACCGCATAGACAAGGTGAGAATAAACATTGTACATCGGTATTAGGTGGGGGCGCCGGGTGTCAATGATGATGATGTCCGCCTTTTTTCCGGGCTCCAGAGAGCCGATGTGGTCTTCCAGCCCTAAGACCCTGGCCCCGTCAATGGTGGCCATTCTTACCACAGTGCGGGCGTCCATAACAGTGGGATCAGAAGTGTGGACCTTATGGAGTTTGGCCACAGTATCCATCTCCTGAAACAGGTCCAGGTTGTTGTTGCTGGCGCAACCGTCTGTTCCAATCCCCACTATGATGCCATTGTCGAGAAGTTCCGGCACAGGGGCGATGCCAGAGGCAAGCTTCATATTGCTTTCCGGGTTGTGAGCGACCTTGACGTCAAAATCCTTTAGGAGGCTGATATCCTTCTGAGTCAAGGCCACACAGTGATCGGCAACGAGGTTAGGGCTCAGAATTCCAGTCTCTGCCAGGTGTCCCACAGGCGTTTTGTCATATTTGCCCTTAACCTGGGCAACCTCCTGCTCTGACTCTGACACGTGGATGACCATGAGCGCACCATTTTGATCGGCAATGGCCTTAGCCTGCCTGAGGAGGTCAGGAGAGCACAGATAGGGCGAGTGCGGCTCAACGGCTATGGCAATAAGGGGATCATCGCGCCATTTGTCAATGAGGGCCTCAGTGTACTTTAAGCCTTCCTCAATAGGACCGTAGTTCGGAGAAGGAAAATCGTAAAGGACTTCTCCAACCACGGCCCGCATACGGGCCCGTTTGACAGCCTGAGCCACCGCATCTTCGTATAGATACATATCACAGAACGTCGTGGTGCCGGAAAGGATCATCTCGGCACAAGCCAGCAGTGTCCCCTTGTAGACTATGTCAGGTGTGAGCTTGGCTTCAGCAGGAAAAATATGCTCTTCGAGCCACGACATTAGGGGCAGGTCATCGGCCAGGCCGCGAAAGCAGGTCATGGCCGCATGGGTGTGGACGTTTATGAGGCCAGGCATTATGATACCACCACAAGCGTCAATGACTTTCCTTGCCTGATATTGGCTATCCAGGACATCTTCGGGGCCAATCTCCACAATGCGATCCCCGCTTACGGCCACAGCGCCTCGCTCAATCACGGCGTTGTCGGGGACCATGGTGAGGACCTTCCCGTTTCTTATCATCATGTCAATGGACTGCATTTGGCAACTCTTCTACAACCTTTTCGATAATAGCCTTCAGACGGGGAGCTGTAGCCTCGGCCGTGGCAATGACTTCATCAATCCGACAAGGCCTTGGGTTGTCCGGGAGATTCATATTGGTAATAACCGAAAGGCCGAGGATGGCCATCCCCCCGTGCACGGCTGCAATCACCTCAGGAATCGTGGAAAGCCCCACGGCATCAGCGCCAATGGTCTTCAAAAAGCGAATTTCCGCTCTTGTTTCAAGAGACGGGCCAGCAAGCCCCACATATACTCCTTTCTGAAGACGAATACGGTTTTCGAGTCCGGCGTTCTCTGCAATGGCAATGAGTTTCGGGTCGTAGACTTGCATCATATCCGGAAATCGCGGCCCCCACTCCTCCACATTAGGCCCGACAAGGGGATTGCTGCCAGTCAGGTTGATGTGGTCTGTTATAACCATGATATCACCAGCGCTAAACAAAGGATTGATCCCCCCTGATGCGTTCGACACTATAAGTGTTTTAACACCAAGGAGTTGCATAACCCTTACCGGCAGAGTGACCTCTTTCACGCTGTAACCTTCATAGTAGTGAAAACGTCCCTGCATGGCCAGGACTGGTTTTCCTTTCATGTTGCCAAACAACAACCTCCCTTGATGGCTCACAACCGTTGAAACGGGGAAGTGCGGAATATCCCCGTAGTCCACAGACATGACCTCTTCCAGACTCTCTACACTAGCGCCAAGGCCCGTGCCAACAAGCAAGCCTATGTCTGGCGGGGCCGAAATCTTGGCCCCTATAAACTCGGTGGCTTCAAGGGCTTTATTTTTGAACGATTCCATGGTAGGACTCCTTTCCAATAGAAAGTCGGAGTGTACCTTAAGATAGGCGACTCACTTTAGTCAAACAGAACTTACCCCCCTTACAGGTTTTGGGGGTTTGCCGGCTAAATCAATGACGGTAGACGAAGCAATATGGCACAGCTTATAACTAAGACTGGAATTGTAAAGGCAATCCACGGCCCAATGGCAGTGGCGGTGACCCAGCGTGAGCCGGAATGCGAGAGTTGCAAGGCCAGGGATAGCTGTGGAGCCCTCGGAGGATCCGGCTCCGATGTGGAGGTAAGGGCCCGCAACACAGCCGGGGCTCAGGTGGGAGACACTGTGACGATAGGCCTGCGAAGCGCTTCCCTGCTCAAAGTTTCGTTTTACATTTACACGGTACCGATATTGGCGCTTATTGGGGGCATGCTTTCCGGATACTTGCTGGCAAAGATATTCTCACTCGGCGAGGATCTGATGGTGGGTATCGTGGCAGGACTTGCACTTGCCTGTTCATTCGTGTGGCTTGGGAAAAAAGGACGTGAACTTTCCAGAAGACAGGAGTTTACGCCTGAAATTATAGCAAAAAAAAGCCCTGAAAAGACCATATCGCTTTCATAATCCGAGTCACAACCGAACAATGAAACAGAGCCATAAGGCCAGATATGGTTAAGTGGTTTATTGGTTAAGTGGTTGAGTAATATACAAATATCAATATTATCAGCATACTACACCTTCTGCCCCTCTGAACGTCCAATTAATGTGCAATCCGCTAATATTGATGTAATAATAAGCAGTTAACTACTCAACTACTCAACTATTTGACGAGGTCTGAAGGTTTGCTCTTCTTGAGTTCCTCTACAAGCCTGTAGGGAATGCGCAGATTTCCTTTTCCAATCCCAAGCTGAATACCTGGCTTTGCCGTGCCATGAAAATCCGTCCCCCCTGTGAGCAACAGGCCGTGGCGGAGCGCAAGCCTCTCGTAGTGGTTCTTATGTTCGGGGCTGTGCTCAGGATTGTAGACTTCCACTCCTTTTAGTCCGGCTTGCTTCAAGTCAACCAGAATACTCTCCAATTCCGTCTCGTTTTTTGCATTGAGCGTGAAAGGGTGGGCCAGCACGGGAACTCCTCCTGCCTGCAAAATCATCTGGATAGCCTCAGCAGGCAAAAGCCGATACCTGGAAACATATGCAGCCCCCCCTTTTCTTAAGAGTTTCTTAAAGGCCTCATCAACACTCTGAACAACCCCTTTGTGAACCAATACTTGCGCAATGTGGGGCCTTCCAACCTGTCCCCCGCCCGAAACCTCAATGACCTCATCATATCGTATGTCCACTCCTAGTTCCTGGAGCTTTGCAACGATCTTGAGGTTTCTCTTCGCCCGTGCATCTTGCACAGTTTCAAGAGTTCGCCTCAAGTCCGAATCGTCTACCCGAATAAGATAACCCAGAATATGCATGGTTCCATGGGGAAAATCGGCGCTGATTTCAATGCCGGAAAGAACTTCGATAGAATGGGAGTGGGAGAAGCTTAAGGCCTCGGCTGAACCGTCAACAGTATCATGATCTGTAATGGCTACAGCCCTGAGCCCGATCTTCCGGGCTGTTTCAATAATTTCTAGAGGTGAAAACGAACCGTCAGAAGCAGTCGAGTGGATGTGAAGGTCAATACAACCGGAGTTTCGGAAGGCTATATCCATGGAAGGAGACTGGCAGAGTCCTATACCCCGAGAGCGTTTTCCCTTGCCTCTTCTTCGGTTTTGCACTCAATACACTGGGTCGTAACTGGTCGAGCCTTCAGGCGTTTGAGGGTTATATCCCCGCCACAGCTCTCGCAAATTCCATAAGTGCCGTTGTCCATTCGCTCAAGGGCCTGCCTTATCTTGGCGATGAGCTTCCGCTCTCTGTCTCGTATGCGAAGGGTGAAGTTGCGGTCCGATTCCAAGGCTGCGCGATCAGTCGGATCAGGAAAACTAGGCTTCTCATCCGTCATACCAGATACCGTGCCACTTGCCTTGGCCAGCAATGTCTCCAAACGTTCGGTTAACTGCGTCTTGAAATATTCCAGGTCTTTTTTTTTCATCCCAATACCTGCCTAACAAGCATACCCCAAGGAGAGAAAAAATGCATTGCATTCAACATCCCAGTTGGGTATTTTGAATAAGTAAGGAAATTCATTGAATGAATGCTAACTTAAACAAAAAAAAATAGCACAACATGGCGGTCTTGTAAATGCAAAAGTTGACCCTGCCACGGTAACGTCAAAGTAGACTCTAACTTGGTCAAATCTGGAGGATTTGCTCTGCCAATAACGGGAGTCAAATACGTACTGTTCTCAAGGCGTCAGCCGCAAATCCGAATATCAAAATTCGAATATCAAATGACTGAAACAGTTCGGACACTTATACAATTTAAGCAAGAATGCGCATGACATAATATTCTAATGATAATACACAAAAGCTATACGGCCAAGAGGAGATTCTGGATCTGTCTCTTGGCCCTGGGAGCTTCATCTATCTCCGTTCAGCTTGTCATGATCCGCGAGGTCATGTCCAGCTTTTGCGGTAATGAATTAGTCATAGGGCTGGTCCTTGGTGTATGGCTTCTCTTTACAGGCCTTGGCAGTGCCCTTGGCATACCGCTGGCAAAGAGGAGAAGGCCGGAAAGAGCGCTTTTTTGCGGTCATGTCCTCATAGCGCTTATACCCTTTGTCCAGGTTGCGGCTATTCGAGCCCTTCCCCTTCTTTGGGTCCGGGGTGAAATGCTCGGTTTGACTTCGGCCATTCTCTCGAGCGCCTCGATCCTCGTGCCTTATTGTCTTGTAGCAGGTGCGATGATACCCGTAGCAGGGGCTCTCCTTCAAGGCAAGGAGACCACAAGCAAGGTATATATTGCCGACACCATTGGTGATATTGCCGGCGGGCTCATATTTAGCCTCGTCTTTGTTTATACCCTTTCGCACTGGGACAGCCTGGTTTGCCTTGGGGTGCTGAACCTCCTTGCCGCAGCCGTGATGACCTCATATGCGGGAATTCCCGTCTTGGTTGTGCTGGGGTTAGGCGTGCTGGCGGCCAGGCCCCTTCATATGTCCACTCTTTCCTGGCGTTTTCCCGGTCAAGAGATCATCGTGCATAAGAATACGCCCTTTGCGCAGCTCACGATTTCTAAAACCGGTCAGCAGATCAATGTCTTCCAAGACGCCATCCCCCTGTTCTCAACAGGGAATCTTGACATGGAGGCCGTGGCCCATCTTCCGCTCTGCCAGGTTGAGCAAAAATCCAATATTCTTTTGATTGCCGGGGGCGTCTTTGGAACCATTCAGAAAATCGCCGAGCACAGACCAAACCGCATAGATTATGTCGAACTCGATCCTGCTATCCTTGACCTGGATACCCTTATTGGTTGCAGCCTTTCCCATCCCTTTGTCCATGTCCATGTTGGTGACGGCCGCCTTTTTGTGAAAAAAGCAGCAACAAAATATGACGCCATCATTATCGACCTTCCGGATCCGGAAAATGCGCAACTCAACCGCTTCTACAGCCAGGAGTTTTTTCATGAGGTAAAATCGATCCTGGCCCCTGCGGGGGTCCTCTCCTTTACCCTTATAGGCGCTGAGAACTACCTTGAAGAAAAAGGGTTGGCTGTGAATCGTTCTGTGTATGCGGCCCTGAAAACGGTTTTTAGACATGTGCTGGTTTTTCCCGGGATCACACATTATTATTTAGCTTCCAATGCTCCTTTAACGACCAACATCGCAAACGTGCTGGCCAAACGCAAGATAGCCACCAGGCGTCTGGTAGATTATGAGCTCCCCACCATAACCGATCCGTTCCGCATGGACGTTCTCAGCCGTCTCCTGGCTGAACAAGACCTCCCGCCTAACAGAGACCTGTCCCCAGCTGCCTTCGGACACCTCATGGATATGTGGCTAAAAAAATCGGGGAGCCAAAAGATATTTCTTTACGTCATCTTTGTGTTGACTCTAGTCTTTGCGGCCCTTGCATGCCGTAAAGACCTGATCGGTTTTACGATCATGACCTCAGGATACGCAGGCATGGCCTTTCAGTTGTCCCTTCTCCTCCTGTTTCAGGTCATATACGGCTACGTATATTTGCGGATCTGCATATTAATAACCCTCTTTATGATAGGATGTATTTTGGGGGCTTTTTCATCGCGAAGGCTCAAAAAAAGCAGCTCTTTCCAGGTGCTTGTAACAGACTCTGCGATTGCTGTGCTGGCCGCCGTGGCCTGCATTGCCACCCTGGCCGGGATTGGCGGAAAAAGCCAGGCCTCTTTGTTTGCCATGCAGTACGTGGTGATTCCGTCTTTGATCTTTTGCGTGGCCTTTGCGGCAGGATGTCAGTTTTCAGCGGCCTCCCGCTTGGCCCGCGGGAGCGAAGCAGAGATTACGGGACGCCTCTATGTGGCAGATCTTGCGGGTGCTGCCTGCGGTACTATATTGACAGGACTGCTGTTTCTTCCTAAGATTGGAATCATCGGGGTATTGATCTCAGTGATCATCCTCAAAGGCCTGAGCTTTGGGTTGAATTATATCCGACATGCGTAGATTCTCTTGGCAGCCGGTTCCCTGAAAGCGCATTGCGGACTGATTCTAAGTGTAAACAAATGCCCGTGGAAACATCACGCAGAGATTTCATAAAGACCACCTTTTGCGCAACCTGTGGCGCTTTGCTGCTTCCGTGGCATTTTGCATGGGCCAAAGAGGACTTCTCTCCCACAGACCCACATGTAAAGGAGGCCTATTTTTACAGTCAACTCGATAATGGCAAGGTGCGGTGTGGCACCTGTCCCCACGAATGCGTGGTCCTTCCCGGCAACCGGGGAAGATGTCTGACCAAGGTGAACATAGAGGGGAAACTCTATACCATTTCTTATGCAAACCCTTGCGTTGTTCATGTTGACCCTGTGGAGAAAAAGCCGCTGCTGCATTTTCATCCCGGAAGCAAGGCCTTTTCTCTTGCAGTAGCCGGATGCAACTTCCACTGCCTGAACTGCCAGAACTGGGAGATATCTCAAACAAGCCCGGACAAGACGCGCAATCAGAATATGTCTCCGGACGAAGTGGTGTTGATGGCTTCCGGTTACGGGTGCAAAAGCATTGCTTATACTTATTCTGAGGCCACGACGTTTTACGAATACATGGTCGACATATCGGCCAGGGCGAAAAAGATGGGGATTAAGAATATCTGGGTAAGCAATGCATACATTAGTCAAGCCGCCCTGAACAGGCTATGTGGTGTGATAGATGCTGCCAGTGTGAATCTCAAGGGTTTTTCAGACAAGATCTATCGGGACTTAAACGGCGGGCCTCTTGAGCCTGTCCTTGAAACCTTCAAGACCCTTCACCGACGCGGGGTTTGGATGGAGATTATCAATCTGGTCATTCCCACTTACACAGACGATCTGGAAATGACAAAAAAAATGTGCGGCTGGATTCTGGATAACCTTGGATCTGAATATCCGCTTCATTTCTCCAGATTCTTTCCCCAGTACAAGCTTATCCGCCTCCCACCCACGCCGGTCGAGGTCTTGGAAAAGGCCAAGGAGATAGCTTTGAAAGAAGGGCTCAATCACGTTTACATCGGCAATGTGCCTGGTGGGTGTGACAAGACCATATGTCCCAACTGCAGGCGTACTGTGGTTCAAAGAAGGGGTTACACGGTTGTAGCAAACCTGATAGACAAGGGAAAATGCAAGTTCTGTGGAACCCCCATTAGCGGCAGGTGGGATTGACAATGATGATAATGAAAAGACTCGGACTCATCGCTCTTATCCTGGCATTGGCAATCGGTTGGACGTGGAAATCCTTGTGCGCCTCTGACGAAACCAGCACAACAGTGCGACCACCGGCTGTGGCCGGCCTATTCTATCCTAAAAAGCACGATGAGCTTGGACAGACAGTCCGAAGCCTCTTGAGAGATGCCTCCGGCATTAAGGTTCCGGGAAAAATCCGAGGACTGGTCGTTCCCCATGCGGGATATATCTATTCAGGTATTGTGGCTGCTGCGGGATACACACAGATAGACCCGGCTACAAAGACGGTAATACTTCTTGGCCCCAGCCACCGGGCCCCTTTGAGGGATGCATCCATTCCTAACGTGAAGGCTTACCAAACACCACTGGGACAAGTCCCGCTGGCAAAGCTTGCTTTGACCCTCCGAAAACTGCCTCTCTTTGAATATGTCCCTCAAGCTCACGAAAGGGAACATTCCCTCGAGGTTCAACTCCCCTTCCTGCAAGTGATGCTGGGGGATTTTGAAATCGTTCCTATCCTGACAAACAGCTCAGACCCAGAGGCCCTCGCCAGCGCGCTCGTCCAGCATATTGGTGAAGACACTCTGATTGTGGCCAGTTCGGATCTTTCCCACTTCTATTCTTACGACACGGCTGTCACCCTGGACCGAATCTGCACTGAAGCCATCACCGGCTCCATATTTTCTGACATGTCTCTGTGCAAGGCCTGTGGCAAGCAGGCTGTTTTGACTCTCATGCATATTGCCAAGACTAAAGGCTGGGATGGCATATTTATTGATTACAAGAATTCCGGCGACACCGCAGGAGACAGAAACCGTGTGGTCGGTTACGCGAGCATCGCCTTTGTAGACAGAAAGGAGGGGTCAACAAAAATGAAAGGGAACCTGTCTGCCCAGGACAGAAAGGCCCTCCTGAGGCTTGCCCGTTCTGCCATTGAGGCAAAGCTTGTAAGAGGCGCCAAGGTGGAAAGGCCTGGGTTGTCTTCTCCAGCATTGACAGAAGAGAGAGGCTGCTTTGTTACACTGCACAAACACGGCCAACTTCGAGGATGCATAGGCACCATTGAGCCTGTCTCATCCCTTGTGGAATGCGTGGAAGAAAACGCTCAAAGCGCTGCCTTTCGAGATCCGAGATTTTCCTCCTTGAAGGCAGACGAACTCTCTGAGATAGACATTGAGGTCAGTGTCTTGACTGTACCGGAAAAACTCAGCTTCAAGGATGGAGAGGACCTCAAGAGTCAACTTGAGCCCCTCGTTCACGGTGTCATTCTCTCGAGGGGCCATAACAGATCGACCTTTCTTCCCCAGGTCTGGAAGCAGCTTCCGGACAAAGAGCAGTTTCTTGAGCATCTCTGTCTTAAAGGCAGCATGTCCTCAAAGGCATGGCAAGACCCGAAAACAAAGGTAAAAGTGTATCAGGCTGAGGTCTTCGGGGAAGAGGATTTCGAATAGTTTCCAGAAAGGAGCATCCAGTGTCGGGCGAACGAGCTTCTGAAATATTGACACATTTTGGTCAAATACTCAGACACGACATGACCATATTCTTGCAGCGAAGAGCTGAAACTGAAGATATCAAGCATCCGCTAAAGGTTGTTGGATGGATAGCCGGCAAGTTCTTCCTGACAACCTGTCCCTACGAAAACGGTATTCGACTCAAACTCGAAAGCGGGGCGACATATAACGTAATCTATATTAGCGGAGGAAGGGTTTACGGTTTCACAGCACATCTTTTCAGGGAAATCCAGACCATGGTTCCTTTACTCCTGTTCGGTTACCCGGATGTGGTGGAAAGCGTCGAACTCCGCAAGGAACCTCGCTACACAACCTTTTTTGCGGCCGATCTCGGGTCTGAAAGCAGTGAGATTCTGGAGTTATTCAAGGGTACTATCGTGAACCTCAGCAAGTCGGGCTGCCTGATCAAGCTAAAGCAAGTAACCGCGTGGAATGTAGGTGAAGAGGTGAACATGTCCTTTGATATGCCAACAGATAACCAACAATATAATATTCTATGTATCATACGTTGCGTCAAACGGTCGAAAGACAACGAGACACTTGGCTTGGAGTTCCTGAATGCGCCGGAAGAATTCAGAAATCAGGTTGATGTGGTGGCCTCAGTTGCTGAAGAAGCGTTATGATCAGAGACACACGAAAAGTTCTGTCTTTCGAGAGTGCTTTGCGGGTGCGACACAGGCCTGTAAAGGTTCAAGCCACAGGTCCACCAGAGGAAATAAGACATGCGCGTGGCCATGTACTACAACAATAAGGATATCCGGATAGAGGAAATCCCCACTCCAGAAATCGGCCGGGGTGAACTCCTGGTGCGTATAGAGGCCAGCGGCATCTGTGGCAGCGATGTGATGGAATGGTACCGCATCAAAAAGGCGCCTCTGGTTCTTGGCCACGAGATTGCCGGACAAGTGGTCCAAGTCGACGAAGGAGTTAATAGATACAAAAAAGGAGATCGGGTGGTTGCGTCGCACCATGTTCCCTGCAATACTTGCCGTTTCTGCCTCAGGGGACATCACACGGTGTGTGATACGCTTCGCCGAACTAATTTTGATCCTGGGGGCTTTGCTGAATATGTGCGATTGCCTGCGATCAATGTGGACCGGGGCGTATATCTCATTCCCCATGGAGTATCCTTTGAGGAGGCGAGTTTCGCAGAGCCGCTCGCCTGTGTGTGGCGTGCACAAGAGACAGCAGGGATTGGGCCTGGTGACACGGTGGTGGTAATCGGAAGCGGCATAGCGGGCCTGCTCCACATTCAGCTTGCCTGTGCCCTTGGTGCAACCCGGGTGGTCGCCACGGATATCAGCGAGGACCGATTGAGAGCGGCCAAGAGGTTTGGAGCGGACGCAACGATTCATGCCAAGGAAGATATTGTGTCTGAGGTACGTCGGATTAATGACGGCTGGCTGGCAGACAAGGTGCTGGTATGTACCGGCGCTGTGTCGGCTAATTTGCAGGCTCTCCAACTGGTGGAACGGGGAGGCACAGTGCTTTTTTTTGCTCCCACGGATCCTGGCGTTACGGTTCCGGTATCCATCAACGATCTCTTCTTTAGAAACGACGTTGTCCTTATGACTTCCTATGCGGGAAGCCCAGCGGATCACGTAACCGCCCTTGAGCTTATTCGTGCTCGCCGTGTGCGCGTCAGTGAGATGATTTCACATCGGCTGAGCCTGGCAGAGACGGGCAAAGGATTTAAATTGGTGGCCGAGGCCAGGGATTCGATTAAGGTCATCATCGAACCACAGAGATAGTAATTGCCCTGTTTGATTCGTTGAATTAGTCTGAGGAGGTAAACACCATGGCAGATGCAGAAGGAATTTTGGAAGCAAGGGATGTGTCAGAGATGGCATCGGAGGATGCGAGTGTCAATGAGAAGTCCATCAAGGGGGCTGACAACATTGGCTGGGGGATGAGAAATCGCCTGTCCCGGCTGATCAAGCCGGATGGACACTGCCAGTTTCTTCCCATAGACCATGGGTATTTCCAGGGCCCCACCAGGTGTCTTGAGAGACCTGGCGAAACCATCAGGGACCTTCTCACTTATGCCGACGGTCTGTTTGTTACCAGAGGGGTTCTGCGCACCTGTGTGGCCCCTGACATTGACACCCCAATCATCTTGAGGGTTTCGGGGGGCACCAGTGTTATCGGCAAAGACCTCTCCGACGAGATCATAACCACCTCCGTAGAAGAAATGATCCGGCTCAACGTGGCGGCAGTGGGGCTTTCCATTTTTGTGGGAAGTGATTACGAAAAACAAGCCCTGGA
>DAOUWN010000054.1 GCA_030667105.1 Deltaproteobacteria bacterium | reverse complement strand
GCGCTTCATCATGAGTTTCAGGTCGAAGAGGCACAGTTGAGATCTCCTGAGCGGATAAGACGTCTTGCCCGAAAACGAGGTTTGGTCATGCCTGACTCCAGTCATGTTGTCGTGCTCCCATGAAAGACTACAGGAAGAAGAAACCTGACGTCACCAAATGGATTCGTTTTCGAATCGTAGTCGTTGGCACTATCTTGACTCTTTGTTTCGGGGTCATCATAGTCAGGGCCGTTCAATTGCAGGTCCTTGAACAGAACGAGCTTTCTGAGAGGGCCGCAGGTGAGTACAAAAAGGCCTTTCACAACATGCCCAGACGGGGCACGATCTATGATCGGAATCATGCGGAGTTGGCGGTAAGCATTGACGTGTCCTCTGTCTGCGCCTATCCGAAACGGATCTCCTCCCCGAAGCAGACGGCTTTGTTGCTGGCGCGAGCCTTGAACCTGAAACAGGGGCCAATCTTGAAGAAACTCTCTTCGGACAAGGGATTTGTGTGGATAAGGCGTCACGCAAAGCCAAATCAGGTATCGGCGGTCAGAGAGTTGAAACTGGACGGGGTCGACTTTGTGACAGAAAGCCGCCGGTTCTATCCCATGAAAACCCTGGCTGCTCAGGTCATCGGTTTTTGCGGCACTGACGGGAAGGGATTGGAGGGACTTGAATACTATTATGACCCCTTCTTGAGGGGTAAGGAAAGTAGATGGACTGTCTTCAAAGACGCCCTGGGTCGTTCTTTTGATGTGGAGGCGGTGGCCTTGCCTGAAATCAAGGATGGATGCAATGTGATTCTGACCATTGACAAAAACATTCAGCACATTGCCGAGCAGGCCCTGTCTGAAACGGTGGAGACCTTTTCTGCCGAGTCAGGCGTGGCGGTGGTCATGGTCCCCGACACGGGGGCTGTTTTGGCGATAGCCCACGTGCCTCAATTTAATCCAAACACCTTTGGACGATACGAGCCCTGGGTAAGGAGGAATCGGGCAATTACCGATTCTTTTGAACCCGGCTCCACCTTCAAGATATTCCTGGCCGCTGCCGCGCTGGAGTCGGGCCTCTGCACATCTGATTCCAGATTTGAGTGTGAGGAGGGGCGCTACAAGATCGGCAACAACGTTGTCCATGACGTCCACGCCTATGGCGCCCTCTCACTCAGAGATATCTTAAAGTATTCAAGTAATATTGGGGCCGCCAAAATCGGAAAGAAGATCGGATCAGCATATTTCTGCGACAAGATTAGGGCATTTGGTTTTGGGACCAGGACCGGTGTTGACTGTCCGGGCGAGAGCCCGGGCTCTGTCCTGCCCCTTGAACGCTGGTCGGACATGGATGCAATGGCCATCTGTTTTGGGCAGGGCATTTCTATGTCAGCCTTGCAGCTTGCAGTTGCAGTTTGCGCCACCGCCAATGACGGCGTCCTGATGAAACCATATCTGGTTCAGGCTATGACCGACCGGCAAGGACGTCTCGTAAAAAGCTTTCGGCCCACAAAGCTACGAAGGGTTATTTCAATTGAGACAGCCCGAATCCTGGCCAGGATGCTCGAAAGGGTTGTGGCAAAAGGGGGTACTGGGCCGAAGGCAGCCGTAAGCGGTTACCGGGTCGCAGGAAAGACGGGCACAGCCCAGAAGGTAGATCCCGAGGCAAGAGGGTATGCGAGAGACAAACACACAGCCGTCTTTGCGGGATTTGTGCCGGCTCGAGATCCTGCCGTTGTGATCCTCGTCGTTATTGACGAGCCGAAAAAGCACCACTACGGTGGCGTGGTTGCTGCGCCGGTCTTTAGACAGATTGCCCGGGAAAGCCTTCAGTACCTGAAAATACCTCCTGAATTGACGACACCTCAGGAAGAAACAGGTGGATCCGTCAGAGCGTCTGTGGAGGCAACGTGGACGGGGTGAAATTGAGTTCGCTCCTTAACTCTCTAATCGTGAAAGATGTTGTCGGCTTGGAAGATCAAATCATCAACTCCATCCATTACGACTCTCGCAGTGTGAAACCCGGCGGGCTATTTGTGGCCATCCAAGGGCTTCGGGCTGACGGACACGGCTTTGTTGATGACGCGGTCAAACGGGGGGCCGCGGCTATTGTTGCGGAAAAAGCGCCCTTCGTCCCGGCATCTATTAGCGTAGTAAAGGTTGAAAGTGCCCGCCGTGCGCTGGCGGCTCTTTCCGCGGCATTTTACGGAGATCCTTCCAGAGAGCTTTTTGTCATTGGCATAACCGGCACCAACGGAAAGACGACAACAGCGTACTTCATCGAATCCATGCTCAGCGCAGCCGGATTCAACGTGGGGGTTATCGGCACGATCAACTATCGATTTGCAGGACAGAGCTTTCCCAATCCAGTGACAACCCCTGAGTCTCTTGACCTGATGCGGATACTTCGTCAGATGGCCGACTGTGGGGTTACTCATGTAGTTATTGAGGTTTCGTCCCATGCCCTGGATCAGGATCGAGTAGCCTGTTGCGAGTTCGATATTGGCGTTTTTACGAACCTGTCGAGAGACCATCTCGACTATCACGGAGACATGGAGACCTACTGGCAGTGCAAAAAAAAGCTCTGTCTCGAGTGCCTGGAGCCTGGATCAAAACAGGCGCACGCAGTTGCAGTCATCAACTGGGATGATACCAAAGGGAAGGAACTCGCCTCAGAGGTGGCTGTCAGATCTTTACGGGTGGGTCTTTCCGAGGGGTGCCACGTTCGGGGCGAGAATGTTCAGGTGACCTTAAAGGGCGTCTCAGGGAGGGTGCAAACGCCTGAGGGCCATTTTGATTTCAGATCTCACATGGTGGGGCGTTACAACATACACAACATCTTGGCTGCCACAGGAGTGGCTACAACAATGAGATTGCCGGCGCCGATAATAAAAGCAGGGATAGAGAACCTTCAGGGTGTCCCGGGGAGGCTTGAGCCCGTGGTTAACGAGGCAGGGCTTTGCGTCTTCATAGATTATGCCCACACGCCGGATGCCCTGGAAAACGTTCTGACCGCTTTGAAAGGACTTGCCTCCGGCCGGCTGATCACCATATTCGGTTGCGGGGGTGATCGGGATCGAGAAAAGCGCCCTATGATGGGGGCGGCGGCAGGACGGTTGTGCGATCTTTCGGTGCTAACCTCCGATAATCCACGTACAGAGGCGCCTGAAGAAATCCTGTCCGAAATCACGGCTGGCACGGCTTCAGTGCAGGGCTGCAGGTACGAGCCCAAGGAATTGGCAAATGGGTTTGACAGGCCAGGCTACACGGTAGAGCCGGACAGAAGACGCGCCATTGCATTGGGACTCAATGCAGCCAGACGTGGAGATACGGTTCTTATCGCAGGCAAAGGGCACGAGACGTACCAGATTATAGGTGAGAAGACTGTGCCTTTTGATGACCGGGTGGAAGCAAAAAAGGTACTTGAGGGACTGTAATCCCTCAATAATCAGTAATGACCAATGACTAATGACCTAACATCCTGGAGCATTTCAGACATATTGGAGGCCACGGGCGGTCGGTTAGGCTTTGGCGAGGAGGCGATTCGCTTTAGGGCGATTTCCACGGATTCCCGCGCCATTCGAGGTGGCGAGCTTTTTGTGGCCATTACCGGACAGAAATATGACGGACACCGGTTTGTGCATATGGCCCTTGAGAAAGGCGCCCTGGGCGTCCTTGTCAGCGAAGCGTTTACGAGTTCAGATGCGCCAGGCCTGGGAAAGGACCGGTGCTGGATTGTTGTGCCGGACACTCTTAAGGCTTTGGGCGACATGGCCGCGTTTCATCGCAGGCAAAGTGAAGCTTCGGTTGTGGCCATAACCGGCACGAACGGCAAGACAACTACAAAGGAAATGACAGCGGCCGTGTTGAGCCGGGCATTTTCTGTGTTGAAAACGTCCGGGAACTTCAACAATCTGATTGGATTGCCCCTCACCCTGTTTCGCTTAACGGAAGAGCATGAATGGGCTGTCCTTGAACTGGCCATGAATCACCCCGGGGAGATCGGGCGGCTTTCCCGAATCTGCACGCCTCAGATAGGTGTGATCACCAATATAGAAGCAGGCCACCTGGAGGGTGTGAAGAATATAGACGGGGTGATGAAGGCAAAGGGCGAACTCCTTGAGGTTTTGGGTGAAGACGGAACGGCAGTGCTGAATATCGATGACCAGAGGATTTGCCGGCTCGCCGAGCAGTTTGACGGACGTGTGATTAGCTTCGGGATTCACGGCTCGGCTGAGGTATGGGCAACCCCGGTGTCTCAGACTGCTTCTGGCTGTTCATTTGACCTTTGTTGGTACGATGAGTCAATTCGCGTACGTCTGGGGATTTGGGGAAACGGCGCCATCTACAATGCCTTGGCTTCAGCAGCCGTGGGGTACCGAGTCGGCCTTTCCATTGAGGAGGTCAAGGAGGGCTTGGAGTCCGTAGTCCCGTTGCCAGGGCGCATGGAGATCATGACTCTTCCCGGGGGAATCTACCTGATCAATGATACGTATAATGCCAACCCCGGCTCCATGGCGCTGGCGATTGATACGTTAGGCGCTTTGAAGGGAAACGGCAGAGGTATATTGATCGCAGGAGATATGCTTGAACTGGGTGAACATGCCAAGAAGGCCCACAAAGATCTGGGCATATTGGTTGCCCGCAGGGGCATTGCCCGGCTCTATGCCACAGGTGACTTCGCGCCGGTTGTGGCAGAAGGGGCCGCAGGGGCGGGGATGGATGCCGGAAAGATTTTCATCGGTAGCCATGAGGAGATCCTGGATGCGGTTAAGGGCCGTCTAGGTCCGGGGGATTGGGTCCTGGTGAAGGGTTCGCGGCTCATGGCCATGGAAAAGGTGGTGGAGGGGTTGCAGTCACACATCGGCCGATCTCGTAATCGAGCAGTCAGAGGCAGTAGGCAGTAGGGAGTCTCCTCACGAATTTGAACATTTGAACATTTGAGAATTTAAGAATTGAGGAATTGGGGCATTAAGGAATTGAGGAATTAGGAAATTGAACAGAATTCCGACGATTCCTAAATTCCTCAATCCGTAATCCTTCAATAAGCAGTAATGACTAACAGATAAGCCATGCTTTATCATTTACTATACCCGTTTCATACGACTTTTTCGGCGTTTAATGTATTTCGCTACATTACGTTCCGTACGATCTATGCCAGCCTTACGGCCCTATTGATATGTTTATTGCTTGGACCATGGGTTATAAGAAAACTGACAGAGTATCAGGTATGCCAGTATGTGAGTGATGACGGTCCTTCAACTCACACGACAAAAACCGGCACCCCGACAATGGGTGGGCTATTGATTCTATTTGCCGTTGTTACTGCTGTGCTCCTTTGGAGTAACTTGACAAACTTCTTTGTCTGGATGGTGCTCCTTGTGACAGTCAGCTATGGCGCCATCGGATTTTTGGATGACTACCTGATGCAGCGAAAAAAACAAAGCAGAGGGTTGCGGGCAAGGAGTAAGTTTTTGATGCAAGCGGCCATAGGGTTGCTGGTTGGAGGACTTCTTTACATGCGTCCGGATTTTGATACCCATGTGAGTGTTCCCTTTCTAAAGGAGATAAATCCTGACCTGGGATGGTGTTACATCCTCTTTGCAGCCTTGGTGATTGTAGCAACCTCTAATGCAGTAAATTTGACCGACGGCCTGGATGGTCTTGCCATTGGCCCTGTGACTGTGGCGGCAGCCACCTACGTGGTCCTTTCATACGTATCTGGCCATGCAAAAATCGCCGATTATCTTCAGATTCAATATGTGGCCGGGAGCGGGGAGCTTGCCGTATTCTGTGGCGCAGTTGTGGGGGCTGGCATGGGATTTCTCTGGTACAACACTTACCCGGCACAGATGTTTATGGGGGATGTGGGCTCCTTGCCCCTGGGCGGCGCCCTAGGGGTCGCTGCCGTCATGACCAAGCATGAAATACTGCTGGCCTTGGTAGGGGGGATTTTTGTCCTGGAAACCCTTTCGGTCATTTTCCAGGTAGGGTTTTTCAAGGTTTCCAACGGCCGCCGTATTTTCAGGATGGCCCCGCTCCATCACCACTTTGAGTTAAAGGGATGGGCTGAACCCAAGGTGATCGTGAGGTTTTGGATCATTGCGATTTTTTTGGGGCTTTTGTCCTTGAGCACGTTGAAGCTGCGGTAGAGAGGTCTGAAAACAGATCTTTCAAAGATGACCACGAAAGCACGTACTTTCGTGTTTTCGTGGTTGGTTTATCGAGTGTTCTTTTCTGCGCTACGGAGATTTCAGTTTAGGAGCCCAAGATTGAATCTGAAAAACACGAAAGTCTTGGTAGTTGGTTTGGCCAAGACGGGGCTTGCAGTTGCCCGGTTCTTGAAAAATCATGGAGCCAGGGTCACTGCCGCTGACGTTATGACAGAAAAGCAGCTTGGTTCTCACGCGCGGAAGGCCCGTGCCATGGGAATTGCCCTGAGTCTCGGGCCACATAAAGCAGAGACTTTTCTGGCCAATGATCTCATTGTGGTGAGTCCGGGGGTGCCACACACCATTGGCCCTCTAGAGGCGGCCAGGGAGGCAGGCATACAAGTTGTCGGCGAACTGGAATTGGCTGTTCGATATATAAATGAACCCATTATTGCCATAACCGGCACCAACGGCAAAACCACTACCACGAATCTTGCGGGGGAGATGTTGAGGGCATCCGGTTTCAAGGTCTTTGTGGGAGGTAACATCGGGGCCCCGCTTATCGGCTATGTTGATTCGGGGGTACGTGCAGATATGATCGTTGCCGAGATCAGCAGTTTTCAGCTCGACACGATAGAGAGTTTTAGGCCCAAGGTGGGAGTTCTTCTGAACATTTCCGAGGATCACCTTGATCGTTACAATGATTTTCAAGGCTATGTCCGTTCAAAAGGCAGATTGTTTGAGAATCAAGAGGCCACGGACTTTGCTATATTGAACAGGGCTGACCCGTTTATGCACAGAGTTGAACCGGAGATCCGGGCTCGAAAGCTCTATTTTAACACCAATTCAGATCGGGAGGATGGCGTTGAGTTCCGCAACAATGAGATGATCTGCAGGCTTCCGGGAAACATGCCCCTGACGTTGAGTCTGGAAAGTTTCGATCTGGAAGGAACACATAATTATGAAAACGCTGCGGCCGCCAGCCTGGCCGCCTTGGCCGCAGGGGCCACTGAATCAGGTGTCCAGAGGGCGCTGGACATGTTTGAAGGCCTCCGTCACAGGCTCGAATACGTGAAGACCGTCAACGGCGTCCAGTATTACAATGACTCAAAAGGGACAAATATTGGAGCGGTCGTGCGGGCACTTGAGAGTTTTGATGATCCCGTAATTATCATCATGGGGGGACGGGACAAGGGTGGAGATTACGGCGTGCTAAATGGACGTGTCAAGGCGGGAGTGAAGAGTCTCATTGTGACTGGAGAAGCAAGAGAAAAGATCCTGAACGTTTTAGGCGGACTCACGAATTCTCGAGAGGCAACAAGCCTTGAGGAGGCGGTACATCTGGCCAGGGAGGCAGCAACTACAGGAGATGTGGTGCTCCTGTCGCCCGGGTGTTCAAGCTTTGACATGTTTACCGATTATGCCGAACGTGGAGAAGTTTTCTGCAATGCCGTGGGGAAGCTCGCAGAGCAGTGACAACCTGTTATCTATCATCGATGATAAATTACCAATGATCGATGACTAATGATCAATGACTAATGACTCGTAAGAAACAGACAAATGATCGTGGTGGCTATGACCGCTTTCTCCTGCTTGGAGTGCTGCTACTACTTGGGATCGGAATTGTGATGGTCTACAGCGCGAGTTCAATAGTAGCAACGAAGCGTTTCGGTAGTCACACCTTTTTTTTCTACAGGCATCTCGTGCATGCCTTGGTGGCGATTCTGGTGCTGGTATGTTGTCGGTACGTTCCTTATTCCCTTCATAGAACGTTGGTGTATCCAATCCTCGGAATTGCCCTTATGTCGTTAATTGCCCTCTATGTGCCCGGAGTGGGGCATACGGTTGGGGGAGCAAAACGGTGGGTGAGACTTTTCGACGTTTCATTTCAACCGTCGGAATTTGCCCGGCTGGCCCTGATAATATATTTGGCCTACTCCATGAGCAAGAAGCAGGAAAAAATAAAGGCCTTCAGCGTCGGCTTTCTTCCCCATGCAATTCTGTTTGCCTTATTCAGCATCCTTATTGTCATGCAGCCGGATTTCGGAATGGCGGCCATGATCGCGCTCATAGTATGGATCATGCTCTTTGTTGGGGGCGTGCGGCTGTCTTATCTTTTTGCAGCGTTGGGGGCTACCGTCCCGCTTGCATATTATGTACTTATCCATGCGCCGTACCGTTTGGAAAGACTCCTCGTCTTCCGGGACCCATGGCAGTACCAGGGGGATGCCGGATATCAGATTGTCCATTCTCTTATGGCCTTTGGCACGGGCGGCGTTTTTGGGGCAGGTATTGGAAATAGTTACCAGAAACTCTTCTACCTCCCAGAGCCCCATACTGACTTTGTTTTTTCTGTGGTGGGAGAGGAATTGGGATTGGTTGGCGTGTGCGCCATAATGGCCCTCTACGCCATGATCTTGTGGCGGGGGATCGTGATTGCCATGAAGGCCAGTGATCTCTTTGCAACCTTTTTGGCTACAGGTTTAACGGCAGCCCTTGGCCTGCAGGTGTGCATTAACGCTGGCGTTGCTTTGGGACTGATGCCAACAAAGGGGTTGACTCTTCCTTTTGTCAGTTACGGAGGGACGTCCCTTGTCATGAATGCCGTGGCAGTGGGGATATTGATGAATATTTCGGCAGTGACAAATCGTCAGCCTGAATCGTGAGCCATTATTGACATGAAGGTGCTCATTGCCGGGGGCGGCACCGGCGGACACCTCTTCCCTGCCGTAGCACTGGCTGAGGCATTCAGGGCAGAGGAGCCGGCAGGAAAGATCCTGTTTGTGGGAACGGACAATGACCTGGAGATATCTACGCTCTCGAAGAGAGGATTTGATCACGTGAGTATTGCGGCAGAAGGTCTTAAGGGGCGAGGAATCCGGCGACAGATCCGATCTCTGGCCAAGCTCCCAAAGGCATTCTGGCAAGCTGTCAGGACCATCTGTCGGTTTAATCCTGACATAATCATAGGCGTTGGGGGATACTCATCCGGACCAGTGACGCTGGCCGCCAGGCTTATGGGAAAAAAGGCTGTTATCCATGAGCAGAATCTCCTGCCAGGATTAACAAATCGGATATTGGGACGATTTGCCGATCGTATATTCATCTCTTTTCCGGACAACCTGGCTATGTTCAAGAGCTATAAGACAGTCGTGACAGGTAATCCCGTGCGTGGAGAAGTCCTTCTAGCCAAGGAAACCGAGAGAAAAGTCAAAGGGTTTACAGTTCTGGTCGTGGGTGGAAGCCAGGGGGCTCACGCAATAAACCGTGCGATGGCCGAAGCCCTTGACTATTTGGAAGAGCCCGCACGAACGAGCTTTGTTCATCAAACCGGGTCTAAGGATGCGGGATGGGTTGCCAGGGCCT
>DAOUWN010000028.1 GCA_030667105.1 Deltaproteobacteria bacterium | reverse complement strand
CGATCGGTGTGAGAAGTGTTCCCAATGCCTGGCTTGATTATCTGTATTGGAATGCGGAGCTGATGGATACTTAGGGCTCGATCGAAAACAACTTCACTTCTTGTGCCGGTTGTTTCTCAGTTTTTTACGGCGTTTCGCTCTTAGCCTGCCCTCTTCAAATCGACGCTTCTCGCCCCTGGGTCAATGAAAAGCACGAGTGATGAAAAAACTGGCTGTTATTTTTCTGATAGTCTTGGGATTTATCTTTGGCTGGTGGCTGGCAAGGGAAAACAGAAAGCTGTTTGAATTGCCGGCGCCTGCAGGAACATTCCAAAGAGCTGTCATTGATAAGGAGAGCATAGTCATTGGCATGGACACTTGGCAGGTGAAGGAGGTTTTGGGTGTGCCTGAAAAGAGGCATGTGGTATTGGAAACCCAAGAAATGAGAAAGGAAGAATGGATATACGGGGATAGACACTTCTATTTTACGAACGGATTTCTGACCTCTTTGAAAGAATAGTCGTAAGGGTTCGCGCAAAAATAACTTCACATTTTGATGCGCCGACCTGCCGGCAGGCAGGTCCATCCCGCATGGCTGCGTTGCTCGTCGGTTAAATAGCTTGCTATTCGCCCTCCTCGCGTCTTGCCATGCGTGCGCCTCGACTCCTGAAAATGTAAATTTATTTCTTCGCGAACCCTAAGTTAATGACATTGACTCGGGACCTGTTTTCCTTGCCTTGTATCGGCATCTAACCCGGACAACTTGATAGTATGGGAGTTTGCATCTGTCAAGCGACTAAGCGCCGGATAAAATGGCGAGAGCGATTTTGTGGTCAGATCGTATTTGAGATAGCCTGGGTGGCTAAATGATGCTATAAGATAAAGGGGTTACTGAGAAAGCCATCAAGCGCAAAGACGCGCTGGCGAGCAGTGAAGAGGAGAGAATCGTGATGAAAAGAGTCGGGTTTGTATCCACACGGATTGCCGGGACTGACGGCGTGACGCTGGAGACCTACAAGTGGCATCAGGTTCTGGAACGAAACGGCTATGAATGCTATTTTTTCGGAGGAGAACTCGATACGCCGCAGGATCGGTCTTTTTTGGAACCCTTGGCCCATTTTGAAGCGCCCGAGATTCTCGAAACTACTACCCTGTGTTTTGAGAAGACTACACGCAGGGCCTCGGTCTCTGCAAAGATTGCTGAGATCAAGGACCATCTCAAGTCAAGACTTTACGAGTTTTGCGGCCATTTTAACATTGATTTGCTGATTCCGGAAAATGCCCTGGCCATCCCGATGAACATTCCTCTGGGGTGGGCGATCACGGAGCTCATAGCCGAGACAGGAATGCCGGCCATAGCCCACCACCACGATTTTAGCTGGGAACGCAAACGCTTTCTCATCAACGCCGTTCACGACCATCTTCAGTGCTCCTTTCCCCCAAATCTCCGGTCCATGCGTCATGTGGTCATAAATTCCGAGGCTTCCCGGCAATTGAGCTTCCGGAGGGGTATGAGCAATGTGGTTATTCCAAATGTTTTTGATTTTGCAACTCCCCCTCCGCCGCCTCCCAACGGCAGGTTACTCCGTGAAGAACTCGAGTTTGAAGATGATGATCTCTTTGTCCTTCAGCCCACCAGGGTTGTGCCCCGCAAGTGGATTGAACGGGCGGTTGAACTGGTGAGCCTGATGAAGCTTAAGCGGCCCCGTGTCGTAGTGTCCCATGAATCCGGCGACGAGGGTAGCCTGTATGCCAAACGGGTGATGGAATACGCCGAACGTCTTGGGGTAGAGGTCGTATATGTGGGTGACAAAATCGGATCGGCCAGATCTTTTAAGGCCAGATGCGACAGGAAATACACGATTGAAGATGCTTATCACAATGCCGATCTGGTTAAGTACCCTTCAGGTTATGAAGGGTTCGGAAATGCCTTTCTGGAAGCGATCTACTTCAAGAAGCCGATTGTCGTAAACCGCTATTCGATATTCATAGAAGATATTGAACCTTGCGGCTTTGATGTCATTTCATTTGAATCCTTTGTCACGTCTGAGCTCATAGACCAGATCAAATCATTTCTGGAACCTGGGAACATAAGATGGATCGTCGAGAAGAATTATGAGTTAGGCAAGAGGTATTTCTCATATGAGGTGTTGGAGAGAAAGCTTCTGCCTTTGATAGAATCTTTCCGGTAACATATGCCTGTCAACAATCCTAACAAGACCTCCGGGGTGCCTTTTCGGCTGGGGATTTTGCACTACTCGTGCCCGCCGGTTATAGGCGGCGTAGAAGAGATCGTCAGTCAGCAGGCCTCCGTTTTTCAGCGGAAGGGCCACTCGGTCTCAGTGCTGGCCGGCATGGGTGAGGTATTCACCAAGGATTTTCCTGTACGGATAGAACCTCTCTTGGGTTCAAAAAATGCTCGGATCATCAAGGCCCAAAAAGAATGCAAAAAGGGGCATCATGGCGCCCTTGAGGAGCCCACTAACAAGATCTATCGAATCTTGAAAGGCTGGTCTCGTGACATTGATGTCATAATTGCCCACAACGTGCTTCACATGCCGTTTAACCTTCCCCTGACCCTGGCCTTGCGGCGTCTTGCAGATTCGGAAGACGGCCCGGTAGTGGTGAGTTGGGCCCACGATTCGCCTTATTTTCAACCCGATCCCCCGAAATATCTGAACGGGCTCCCATGGCTTGTGCTTCAGCACGTGCATCCGAACATACGTTACGTGACTGTCTCGGAGTCACGAAAGGAGTTATTCAGGAAACACTGTGGAGATGCCTCGTGGAGGGTTATACACAACGGGATTGATCCGGTGCGCTTTTTCTACGTTGATCAAAGATCGGTGATGCTATCAGAAGAACTTGATCTGTTTGGCCGGGACCTTGTGGTCGTGCAGCCGTCAAGGATCACGCCGCGAAAAAACCTGGAGCTCGCCATCCACATCATTCGAGGGATCAAGCTTTTGGGTCATAACGTTCTTTTTATACTCACAGGCGCCTATGATCCTCATGAAGAACGGGCCGTGGCTTATTACCGAAGGCTGCGGTACTGGATCAAGGAACTCGGTCTGCAGGACAACATCGCTATTTTGGCGGAGTACAGGTTTCGTAATAGGACAAAGCTGGTTCCTGATCGTGTCTTTATTCGAGACCTTTATCTTATGGCGGATCTGCTTCTTATGACGAGTAAGGACGAAGGCTTTGGGCTGCCGTTGTTGGAGGCAGGTATGATCAAACTGCCCATTGCTTGCTCGGACATCTGGCCGTTTAGAGAACTAGGTGAGGGTGTATGCTTCTTTGGGCTGGATGAACCTCCATTGTTTATTGAAGGGCGCATTGTCGAATACTTGGCATGTACAAATACTCACCTGATGTTTCGCAATGTGATGCGCCGATATGTGTGGGATGTTGTTTACAAGCAAGAGGCGCTGCCGTTTCTTCGTGAGATCACCGGCAGGACCGCAACCCCTGACAAGCCGGGATCAAAAGACCAGACACCTGATCAAAGGTAAAAATAAACCGGGAGTCCGTGACCAAGGCATGACGCAAGATGCAATTATTTGTCCCAGAAAGGGCAAGCACGATCCCAGTATCGGTCCTGTCGCTGTCATGGTGGCCATGGAAAAAGATCTGGCCCTGATGCGGAGATCGATGGGCATCCAAGGCAGAGCAACGTGCAGAATTCTGACGAGCAATTTGTACACGGTTGCAGTGCCTCATCAGGACATCTCCTTGGTCGGACCTGTGCTTGGCGCCCCTTACGCAGCAATGGTCCTTGAGAAGTTAATTGTGCTGGGGGCTCAAAAGATCCTCTTTTTTGGGTGGTGCGGTTCGTTGCAACAGGTGGTGCAGATTTCAGACTTCGTGGTTCCTGACAGGGCGGTCATAGGGGAGGGGACATCCGGGCACTACCCGGTGGCTGATTCACGCCCAAGGCCGTCGGGGATTGTGCTTAAGGCCATTGAGCAGAGCTTCAAGGAGGGCTTGATCTCTTTTCACAGGGGCGCTGTGTGGTCAACAGATGCCCCTTACAGAGAAACCAAGCAGGACGTCATTTTGTTTCAAAACAGGGGTGTGCTTGGCGTGGATATGGAACTCTCGGCTTTGTTTACCGTAGCCAGGTTCCGGCAGGTGGACATAGGGGCGCTGCTCGTGGTCTCAGATGAGATTGGCGCACTGCGCTGGATGCCCGGGTTTTCAAGCAAAAGGTTCAACAGATCGCGCAAGGTGGCAGCCGAGGTTATACCCAGGATATGTCAAAAAATGAGCTAGTGCCCATCCATCATCGTTTTTGGCCATGAACGAAGATCCCAGAAAGATGATTGCCGAACTCAGAGAAACTATTAGTCGGCACAATTATGCTTATTATGTATTGGACGAGCCAGAGGTTTCTGATGCCCAATACGACCGTCTGATGCAGGAGCTTATCGCCCTTGAGACAGCGTATCCGGAGCTTATTGAGTCTGATTCCCCGACGCAGCGGGTGGGCGCGCCACCCCTTGAGAAATTTGAAACAATTGCTCACACCATTCCCATGTTGAGCCTGGAAAACGCCTTTAGCGAAGAAGATGTGCTGGCCTTTGATCAGAGGGTTCGGCGGCTCCTGAAGACAGAAACGGAAATCCTTTACACTGGCGAGCCAAAGATGGATGGTGTGGCCGTGGAATTGGTGTATGAAAACGGCAGCCTGATAGAGGCCTCCACCAGAGGTGACGGATACACCGGTGAGCTCGTTACATTGAACATCAGGACGATCAGGACGATTCCCCTGGCCCTGCTTGAGACTGCCTCCATGACAGCGCCCTCTCGTCTGGAGGTAAGAGGAGAGGTATTTATCCCCCTTGATGCTTTTAGGCGCTTGAACAAAGAGCGTCTTGACAAGGGGGAACCCGCCTTTGCCAATCCGCGAAACGCGGCAGCAGGATCTCTCAGACAGCTTGATTCGAGGATAACGGCAAGGCGTCCTCTGGACATTTTCTGTTATGGCGTGGGCACAGTGACTGGCCTCCAATTCACCTCGCACTGGAAAAGCCTTCAGACTCTGAAGGCTTTCGGGTTTCGCGTGAATCCCCATATCAAGCCCCAGGCCGGCATAGAGGAGATTCTTGACTACTACAGGGATTTGCTTGACGGTCGACATGAGTTTCCGTATGAGATGGACGGTGTTGTGATCAAGGTGGATGATTTGGCATTGCAGAAGAGGTTGGGCGAGAAGTCCCGAAGCCCAAGGTGGGCCTTGGCCTATAAATTCCCGGCTACACAGGAAACCACCAGGGTGCTCAAGATCGACATTCAGGTTGGCCGGACCGGGGCGTTGACGCCGGTGGCCCATTTGGCTCCTGTCTCTGTGGGAGGCGTCACGGTTAGCCGGGCCACCCTCCATAATGAAGACGAAATCAAGAAGAAAGATATCCGCATAGGTGACACCGTGCTGATCCAGCGCGCCGGAGATGTGATCACGGAAGTCGTGAAGGCAATTACTTCAAAACGGACCGGAAGTGAGCAGCCGTTTCAGATGCCTCTTGTGTGTCCGGAATGCGGTTCAAAGGTCCTTCGGCTGAAAGATGAGGCCGTATGGCGATGCGTGAACGCCAATTGCCCTGCCCAGGTGAAGGAGCGGATCAAACACTTCGCATGCAAAGGGGCGTTTGATGTTGATGGTCTTGGAGAAAAGCTGGTGGGGCAATTGGTAGACAAGGGGCTATTAGAGTCCTATGCGGATCTGTTTTCTTTGGATAGGGCTACCGTGGCAGGCCTTGAAAGGATGGGCGACAAATCGGCTCAAAACCTGATGGATGCCATAACTAGAAGCAAGCATATCAGCCTTTCCCGGTTTATCTACGGCCTTGGTATTCGCCATGCGGGTGAGCACATAGCTCATGTTTTGGCCCGCAAGTTTAAGACATTAAGCGCATTAAGGTCTGCAACCGCAGAAGAGTTGATTGCCGTGGATGAAATTGGACCGCAGGTGTCTGAGAGCGTAAGAGCCTTTTTTGATTCCCAGGAGAACCAGAAAAATATTGAGCGAATGCTGGATGCCGGCATAAGAATCAGCGGCCAGGAGACCCCGGCACATGATTCCTTGACTGGCAAGACCTTCGTCCTTACCGGGGCCCTTGACTCCATGGCCCGCTCGGAAGCCAAGGCTCGCATTGAGGCATTAGGCGGAAAAGTCAGCTCATCTGTAAGTGGCAAGACCACATACGTGGTGGCGGGTAAAAATCCAGGCTCGAAGCTCGACAAGGCCTGAGATGTCGGGGTCAAGATTCTACATGTGGGGCAATTAGTGGAGATGATCAGCAACTATAAGGACACAAGGTCATGAAAAAGGTCAGAGCACATGCAGTGATTGACGGACGCGTCCAGGGGGTCTGTTTCAGGATGGACACAAGGCTCGCAGCCTCGTAGCGGAATATCAAAGGTTGGGTGAGGAATATGCCCGATGGCCGAGTCGAAGCAGTATTTGAAGGCGAGGAGGATGACGTAAAATCTATGCTGAAGTGGTGCGAGGCTGGTCCGCCTTTGGCTCGCGTGAACAAGGTGGCCGTTGAATGGGAATCCCACACAGGGCAGTTTGACACCTTTGAGATCACCTTTGCATAAAAAAAATGGTTCCTATTCGGAAAAAGGCATTTCCGAATAGGAACCAATGAATACCAAATTTCTGGATGGGCACTAGATAGCTTCTTTCAAAGCTTTCCCCGGCTTGAATCTTACCGTATTGGATGCCTTGATCTTGATGGCGTCCCCGGTCTGAGGATTTCTTCCCTTACGGGCTTTGCGGCGTACCTTTGAGAAGGTCCCGAAGCCGACCAATGTCACCTTGCCGTCTTTTTTCTTCAAGGCCTTGGTTACGCTGTCGACAAAAGAGTTAAGAGCCGTTCCCGCCGCCGCCTTGGAAATGCCGGCATCCTTGGCCATGTTGTCCACAAGTTCTGCCTTCGTCATAATTTCTTCCCTCCCTTTTGTTGTTGGTTAACCCCAATCCTTGTGCAGTGCAAGAGCCCGCTGTTATGGCGTCCTGCATACATTGATAATTTTGAGATGTCAACCGCATAATTGGTTTTTCTTATATTTTTTTTGCATGGGGCACCGATACACCGGAGTTTGCCGTAACTATGGTCCTTTTTTGCTTGAAACACGGGCTTTTCCGCACATGAGTTCTACGAAATGCTGTAAGTTTTCATCTTTGAAAGAAGCGTGGGATGACTGATTTCCAGGAGTCTGGCTGCACGGGTGCGATTGTTGTCAGTTTTCGCCAGAGCCCTTTCAATCAGGGCTTTTTCGAGAGCCATGGTATTTGCCTTGAGCGAGATTTCGTTGGAAGGCAAAGGGCTACCTATGGTTGAGGGAATATCCCGTATCGAATCCGGTAGTTCACTGAGGGGGATCTCGTCCAGTTCGGTCAATACCATAGTACGCTCAATAACGTTTTCCAGTTCTCTGACGTTGCCTGGCCACGAATAGTCTATGAGGGCTTGAAGCGCATCCGGTCGAAATGTCTTCCTCTCTTTTTTGAGTCGCTTCTTGAATTTATCGACAAAATGATTGACCAGCAGCGGAATGTCCTCTTTTCGATTGCGCAGGGCCGGCACTTCGATAAGCAGCACATTGATTCTGTAAAAAAGGTCGTCTCGAAAGGTTCCGTCCTTGACCTCCTTCGCCAAATCTGCTGACGTAGCTGCAATGATTCGCACATCCACCTTGATGGATTCCGTGGTGCCCACGGGCTTCACTATTTCGTCTTGCAGGACCCGGAGTAGCTTCACCTGAAGAGCCAGGGGCAGTTCTCCGATCTCGTCAAGAAAGAGAGTGCCCCCATCTGCTTCTTGAAAGAGCCCTTTTTTGTCTTTGGCCGCGTCAGTGAAGGCTCCTTTCACATGCCCAAAGAGCTCGCTTTCTAAAAGGTTTTCGGGCAAGCCCCCAGAGTTGACGGCTACCAAAGGCTTGTTTTTTCGACAGCCGTTATAGTGAATGGCCCTGGCAATCAACTCCTTTCCAGTGCCGCTTTCGCCTGTAATTAAGACTGTTGTCTTGTAGTCGGCAACCTTGCCAATAGTCTCAAAGATCCCTCGCATTGCCTTGCTTTTGGCCACCATATTCTGAAATGAGTAGGTTTGCTGGACAGCATTCCGGAGCCTGACATTTTCTTCTCTCAATCGGTTCCGTTCTTCAACCTGTGTCAGCTTAAGAAGGATCTCATCCGGCTTGAAGGGCTTGGAGATGTAGTCTGCCGCACCAAGCTTCATGGCTTCGACGGCTGTATCGATTGTGCCGTATGCCGACATCACAATTGTCGTTGTGTTGATACGTCGCTCGGCTATCTCTTTCAGGAAGCCAATCCCGTCCATTTTCGGCATGCGCAGATCACAGAGGACAACGTCAAAGCCCCTGCTTTCCAGCAAGGGCAAGGCATCCATGCCGTTTGCAGCGCCAACAACCGCATACCCCGCCTTTTCAAGGACCGCAGTCAGCATGTGACGCAAGTTAGATTCGTCGTCGATGACAAGAACGTTTTTTGCCATTAGATTTCCTAGAACAACGCCTTCATGAAGGCATCAGCGTCAAACTCATGCAGGTCATCGACCTTTTCTCCCAGGCCAATATACTTGAGGGGAAGCCCGAGGCTGTGGCATATGCCCACGACGATCCCTCCCTTTGCGGTGCCGTCCAGTTTGGTAAGGGCAATTCCGGTGATTTCAATGGCTTCGTGAAAGAGTTGAGCTTGTGAGATGGCATTCTGTCCGGTCGTGGCATCAAGCACCAGCAGGATTTCATGGGGGGCGTCAGGGAGTTGCCTGGCCACTGTCCGACGGATTTTCTTGAGTTCTTCCATAAGATTGACTTTGGTGTGAAGACGTCCTGCAGTGTCAATGATAACCACATCAACGCCCCTTGATTTTGCCGCATGAATACCATCATAGACCACAGCGGAAGGGTCGGACTTTCCCTTGTGCCGGACAACTTCAGAGCCCACACGTTGGGCCCAAATCTCCAACTGCTCAACGGCTGCTGCCCGGAAGGTGTCAGCGGCAACCAACAGAACCCGCTTGCCCTCCTTCATATAACGAGCAGCAAGCTTGCCAATCGTTGTTGTCTTACCTACACCGTTTACTCCAACTACCATTATGACATAAGGCGTTTCCAGGAAAACACTGTCTGGACCTGGCTCGACCTTGAGAAAAGCAAGGATCTCTTCTTGAAGAGCCTCCTTGAGTTCTTCAGTATTGTTCAGGTCTTTCCTGTCGATCTTTTCTCTCACCTTTTGGATTAAGTCCATGGTGGTCTGCACGCCTATGTCCGAGGTGATGAGTATTTCTTCAAGGTTTTCGAGGAGTTCTTCGTCAATCTCCTTTCTTCCCAGCAAAAGCTGATCCACACGGTTTACAAAGGACTTTCGTGTCTTGGAGAGACGGTTCCTGAGTCTCCGGAAAAATCCTTGTTTCTCTTCCTCGGTCGCAACATCTTGCTCTTCAGTCTCAACTGATTCGAGAATCTGTTCAGCCTCTTGTGCTGCGTCAGGCTGAAAATCCTGTCCCACGGGCTGGCAGGGTTCTTCCTCAGGGGCCTTTTCTGCCTTCTTTTTTCTTCCAAACCATTTCATATTCTTAAGCGGCGAAGCCGCGTCGGATGAAATCGCGAAGCGATTTCATAGATTGATTAAGACAAGCTTGGATATCCCTTTTTCCTCCATGGTCACGCCAAAGAGTGCATCGGCCATTTCCATGGTTTGCCTGTTATGGGTAACCATCACAACCTGAGACTTCTTTCCTATCTCCTGGAGAAGATGGTTAAAGCGGGAGACGTTCATTTCATCCAGCGGGGCATCAATTTCATCAAGAACACAAAATGACGTTGGCTTTATCATGAAAAGAGAAAAGACCAGGGCAATGGCTGAGAGAGCCTTTTCCCCGCCGGAAAGGAGACTCATGCGCGTGAGCTTTTTCCCGGGAGGACGTACGAGGAAAGAGATGCCCGACTCCAAGGGCCGCTTCGGATTGGTCAGGGTCAGTTTGGCTGTTCCTCCCTCAAAGAGCTTGGGGAAGACTGTCTGGACTTTCTCGTTGACGGCCTTAAAGGTTTTCATGAACCGTTTCAAAGAGACCCGGTTGATCTTTCGGATGACCTGATGAAGGGCATCAATTGCGCCCACGAGGTCGTCGCGCTGTTGGGTCAGGAGGCGATATCTTTCGTTCAGGGTTTCGTATTCCTCGATGGCCGTGAGGTTGACGTCCCCGATTCTTGCGATCCTCTCCCGCTGTTCCGTCAAAGCCTCTTGTGTCTCTTCCACCGAAAAGCCCTCGGTCTCGCATTGCTGTGTCAATATTTCAATTTGTTGATGGTATTTCTCCCGAATACGACCGACGAGATGATTGCGTTTCATCTCTCTCTCGGATTGCTTCAACTCGAGCTGCTGGATCTTCTGGAAGGTCTCTTGTCGTCTTGTTCTAACCTCAGAAAGGGCTTGATCATTTTGCTGCAATGCTCCTTCAATGGCCTGGTATTCAGTTTCGCTTTGAGCCAGAGCCTCTTCCATGGTCTTGAGTTTCGTGCATAGCTCGGCAATCTTGGCTCGATCTGTTGACAATCGTTTTTCAGTGGCAACTATGTCTTCCTCTGTATGTTTCAGCCCTCGCTCTAACTGGGCAAGCTTTTTGTCCCTGTCGCGCTGAAAATCCGTCAACCGTCTCAAAGTGCTCTCCGAGCTCTCGTATTCTGCCTGCAAGGCAGTCAGTTGCAGCTTGAGTTCTACGATTTTTTCGCTGATATATTGCAGCTTTTCCGACGCTTCTTTGATATCGGACTTTGTCTCCTCGATCATCGATTCTTCAGCGTGGATTTCTTCTGCCAGCTCAGTCACGATCTCCTGATGTCTTGAAAGTTCTTGCTCTACGTCAACTTGTTCTCCTTCAATTTGTTGTTCCTCAAGGCAAAGGATCTCCAGATGGCTCTGGGCATGTTCGAGCCTTTCCCGGACAACGTAAAGGTCTTTTTCCAGCTCGACGAGCTGTTGATTTTTCTGGCTTTGGGCTTGTCGGGCCTGCTGAAGTTCTGTCTCCAGCGCCACTGCTTCGGTTTCCAGCTCTTTTTGTCTGGCCCTGGCGCTTTCAACAGAGCTATCCAACTCCAAGAGCTGTGCTGCCAGATTCCTTACTTCCTTCTTCTTGGTCAGGATGCCGGATCCGCTGTTCTCTGTGCTTCCGCCAGTCAGTATGCCTTGAGGGCAGACGCGATCTCCTTGCGGCGTTACAATGGCCCGGGGTGACCCGTTTTGGTTCCACAATTGCAAGGCCGCTCCAAGGTCTTCAGCAACCATGACATGACCAAGAAGGGCTTGAACCAGGTGTTCGTAGCCTCCCTGGATTTTCAGGTATTTGATAAGGAGATCGTGAGTCTGGGAATCGGAGCTGGAACTTGCGCCAGTCAAGGGCCTGACCGTCTTCATTGGAATGAAGCCACCTCGGCCTCCCGAGAGAGTCCGGAGAGAGTCAATGGCTGTCACAGCCCCCTGATGGTCTCTGACAATGAAGTATTGTAAGGTTTCACCTAGAGCTGCTTCCACAGCAGCTTCATAGGAGGGTTCGGGTTCGATAACGTCAGCCACAAGGCCACAAATGCCTGCTTGCTCAAGGTTTCGGGATTTCCATTGCCTCATGACAACCTGAACGCCTTTCCTGAACCACTCATAGTTTTCATCCATCTTTTTGAGCGCCCCGTATTGGGATCGTATCTTTTGCCGTTCAAGTTCCGCAGCTTGGGTCGCACGGACTTGCTGACTGAGGGCTTCACGGTTTTCCCGGAGTTGTTTCTCCAACGATTCAAGAACCGCCGTTATTTCGTTTAGGCTCCCTTTCAAGGCATGGTGTCTGTCTTCGGCTGCAGCCATCTTTTTGCCAAACCCGGTGACTTCGTTTTCGGTTTCGATTTTTTCCGTCTTGAGTTGATCAAGCCGTCTTGAGAGGTTTGCCCTGTTTCGGGAGGCATTCTCCAGGCTGTTTTGATAAGTCGCCTTGCGGCTTGCCAGGTTCACCAGCTTCGTTTTCT
>DAOUWN010000186.1 GCA_030667105.1 Deltaproteobacteria bacterium | reverse complement strand
CCGCCTGCCCGGATGGATCAGCCAGTGGAAGGAGAGTATCGAAGATCCCAATTGGAAAATCCAGAGGCCTCGCCAGATCTACGTTGGGCGGAACAAGAGAGATTATGTCCCCATGAAAAAGCGAGGTTAAGGAGAAAAAATGAAAAAAATTGAAGCTATTATCAAACCCTTTAAGCTGGACGACGTGAAAGAAGGCCTTACTGAGATTGGTGTTCAGGGGATGACTGTCTCCGAGGTTAAGGGATTCGGTCGCCAAAAAGGCCACACGGAGATCTATCGTGGGGCAGAGTACAAGGTCGATTTTGTGCCAAAGATCAAACTAGAGGTGGTCGTGAATTCGGAACTCGCGCCTCAGGTTGTGCAGGTGATCGAGCAAAAAGCTAAGACAGGAGCCATTGGCGACGGAAAGATCTTTGTCTCTGGCCTGGATGAGGTCGTTCGCATCAGGACAGGAGAACGGGGCAAGGAAGCAATATAGCTGTCTATGCCCATGAGCCCGCAAGAATCCCCAATAATCGTTCTGCAGAAAAAAAGGGAAGGGCTAATCGCCCGCTTCCTCAATGGCGATGAACCCTTCTTTTTGGAACGACAAGCAGAGATCCTTGACGAGTACTTTCGCGAGAGCTTTCTCAACAGTTCCGTAGGGCCCCTGATACGCGTGGACAAAAATCCCTATGCAATCATTGCACTCGGTGGTTACGGCAGAAAAGAGCAGTGTCTTCATTCCGATGTGGATGTGCTCCTCCTCTTCAAGAAGAAGATCCCGGACCAGGCCAAGGGTCTTGTCCAGGAGATTTTTTATCCCCTGTGGGATATCGGTCTTGACGTTGGTTATGCCACCAGGTCCCTGAAAGAATGTTCAACGCTGGCCTCCCAGGATTTTGAGGTCTTAACCTCCCTGATCGACGCACGATTTCTCTGTGGCATATCTTCCCTCTATTCAGATCTGAAGGAACAATTGCGCGGCAAAGTCCTCCGCAGGCACGGACGTGCTTACTTGGACTGGCTCTCAGAAAAAAATCAAGACCGCCATACAAAGTTCGGGGATTCCACTTATCTTTTGGAACCGAATATCAAAGAGGGACTCGGCGGCCTGAGAGACTATCACACGATGCTGTGGGTGGCCCTGACGACATATCACATCAACGAACCAAGGGACCTGGAGTTCTTTGGACATCTGTCCCATAATGAATTCCAGTCCCTGTGTGAGGCGCTAACGTTTATTAGAAACGTGAGAAACTGGCTACACCATTTGAGCGGACGCAAATGCGATCAACTCTACTTTGAATACCAGATCAGGCTCGCCCAGTCCTTGGGATTTAAGCAAGAAAACGGGCAACAGCCTGTCGAAGGATTCCTGGGGGCCCTGCACGGCCAGATGGAGTTCGTGAAACGACAGCACCTGATGTTTCTCGGCAATGCAGTGAGGACAAAGCAAAAGTCCGGCAGGAAAAAGTCGCCACGAAAGGCGGTAACAGCAGGCATCGAGGTCGTCCGCGACGCCCTGGACTTTGAATCTCCGGAAGCCATTCTGCACAATCCCCACCTCTTAATAAAGATATTCGAGATGAGCGCGGTACTCGAAAAACCTCTAAGGGCGGGTGCAAGCCGGCTGGTCAAAGAGTTCTTGTACTTAGTCGATGAGAAATTCCAAAGGTCTCGTGCGGTCATTAGGTCTTTTCAGCGTATTCTGTCAGCGCCTCCCCAAACCTTTAATGTCTTAAATGGAATGTTAAACGCAGGCATGATGGCTGCCCTGATTCCCGAGATGAAGGGCATTGTCAACCGGATTCAATACGATGAGTATCATGTCTATCCTGTGGATAAGCACTCGCTGCGTACCGTACAAATCTTGAAACAATTGCGCGATGCAGGCCCCGAGACCCAAGAGGCCTTTTGCGCATTGATCTTCAGAGAAATACGAAATCCTGAGATCCTGCTGTGGGGAGGCCTTTTGCACGACGTGGGCAAGGGTGGAGACGGATATGACCATGACGACCATGCAACACGGGGAGCGCAGATCGTGAGGCATGTGTTCAGGAGGATGGACTTCGCCGACAAAGACATCGACACCATTTCTTTTCTGGTTCGTGAGCACCTTTTCTTAATTCACACTGCCACACGAAGAGACATCAACGACGAAAAGATTGTCGTTCAATGTGCGAAAAGATTTCGCGACATTGATCGCCTCAGGATGCTCTATTTGCTTACGGTTGCTGACTCAATGGCTACTGGTCCAAAGGCGTGGAACGATTGGAAGGCAGCGCTCTTAAAGGAACTCTTTTTCAAGATCTCTCACATACTGGAAAAGGGTGAACTGGCCACACCGGCAGCCGCAGAAGTGGTAGAGAAAAAAAAGAAAGAGATTTCTCAGTGTGCGGTGTCCACACGGGGCAAAGCACTGGAAGCCCTTTTTGACCAGATGTCGCCCCGCTATCTCCTCTACACGCAGTCAAAGGATATTCTGCGTCATATCGAATTGTATCATAGGCTTGGTCAACACTCCTGTGTGCTGGAGGCAAAAGTCAGCCCCAGGACGAAGTACAGAACCGCCACCATCTGCGCCAAGGACTTTCCCGGGCTCTTTTCAAAGATCGCAGGCGTGTTTACCCTGAATAATCTCGATATCTTGAGCGCTCAGATCTACACATGGGGAAATCATATCGCCCTTGACATTTTCAAGGTCAAGGCCCCACCCGACACGATCCTTGAGGACGAAATGTGGAACAGGGTCAATAGGAATTTAAGAGCTGCTCTTGAGGGCGAGTTGGACCTTTCGACCGCTCTTGACCAAAAGGTTCTGGCCTATCAGTCCTTGCAGAGAGGAACACCGACAAGACCGGACAAGGTCATCGTCGACAATGAGACCTCCGATTTTTTCACGATCATAGAAATCTACACGCACGATTTCCCGGGGCTTCTTTATAGGGTCACCAATACCCTTATCCGGTGCGGACTGGACACCAGAGTTGCCAAGATCGCCACCAAGGCCGATCAAGTCGTCGATGTCTTCTACGTGCGGGACTTTGACGGCCAGAAAGTCGACAGCCCGGAGCAGGTAGCGGCCATCAAAAAGACAATCAAAGAGGTTTTGGCCAACGGAGCAAATAGCAAAGCTCAAAGCTGAAAGCTGAGAGTGAAACCGGCTCGACGGGCCAACGGGCTAACCGGCCAATCATCGTTTCGTTTGCATGGCACGTTGATTGCTTATATTGTACCAATGACTTTCCAAGAAAGGCGGCCAGTTTTCAGACTTTAAGCAGGTTGCTCGTGATCTGATTCCCTCCGAGCTCTGCCAGAGGCCAAAGCAGCCCTATCGCGCCCCAATCAGCCGGCTCTCCACCCAGCTTCTGGATCACATGTTCATTCGTCATTTCCGTGCCTATCCCATCCGCGATCCAGAGGATGTTCGAGTATTTAATCGTACTTAGTTCTCACCGCTAGAGCTTAACCCCACACTTATCCCACCCGCACTGTACGCCTGATCGTTTCTCAAAGGTCTTATTTCTGTTGTGCCGTTAAATACAGGGACCTATACATAATTGTACTCTATTGCCGCCAAAACAACATAATTGTGGTAAAATATCTTGTTCTTTTTAGAAATACAAGCGGCGGCCATGCCAATATTAGTCAATAATAACTGTTAGTTATAATAAAGTAACTTCTGCCCGCCCCTTTTGGCACATCTATTGATACTGTTCCTGCCAGGACTGACAATGAAGGAAAAAAAAGCGAGAGGAGGTTGGCAATGAAAAAAGTTGAAACGATCATCAAACCCTTCAAGCTGGAGGAGCTTAAAGAAGGCCTTTCCTCACTTGGCATCCAAGGCATGACAGTGAGTGAGGTTAAGGGATTCGGGCGACAGAAAGGGCATTCGGAAATATACCGAGGCGCCGAGTACACCGTGGATTTTGTCCCCAAGGTCAAAGTGGAAATCGTCGTGGAGGCAAACATGGTTGAAAAGGTCATCGAGGTCGTGCTGACCCATGCCAAGACCGGCAATATCGGCGATGGCAAGATCTTTGTTCTGCCCGTTGAAGAAGCGGTTCGCATTAGGACGGGAGAAAAGGGCCAGGACGCGATTTAGTTATTAGTCATTACTCACTTGTCATTGGTTGCTGGTTGGACGTTATTACTTGCTCATTACTTGTTAGACTATTGGAGGAATAGACGATGAAGATTCTGTTTATGATCGTAACAATGTTAGGTGTTCCAGTCACGCTATGGGGCGGGGAAGAGGTCGTTCCGACCATCGCGGGTAATGCAGAGGCGATAAAGGAGGTGCAAACCCATGCTGACTATGTGTGGACACTGGTGGCTGCAGCCATGGTTTTCTTTATGCAGCCTGGGTTTGCCTTGGTAGAGGCCGGTTTTACACGCGCAAAAAATGCAGTAAATATTATCATGAAAAACCTGCTCGATTTTTCCATGGGCTCCCTCTTTTATTGGGCAATCGGCTTTGGCCTGATGTTCGGCGTGACCCAGACCGGCTGGTTTGGCACTTCTGGGTTTTTCCTGAGTGATTTTTCGCCTGGCAAAGATCCATGGGTGCTCGCCTTCTGGATGTTTCAGGTAGTTTTTGCTGCCACGGCAGCGACCATCGTTTCCGGGGCGATGGCCGAACGGACAAAGTTCAGTGGGTATTTGATATACAGCGCAGCCATCTGTGGGTTTATCTATCCTATCTTTGGAAGTTGGGCCTGGGGCAGCCTTTACCATGGCAACGGCTGGCTGGAGAAGCTCGGCTTTATTGACTTTGCCGGTTCCACGGTGGTCCATTCGATCGGGGGGTGGACCGCCTTGGCCGGGGCCATCGTATTGGGCCCAAGGATTGGCAAATACACAAAGGAGGGGAAGGTGCAACCGATCCCTGGCCACAACATCCCGTTGGCGGCCCTAGGGGTCTTTATCCTGTGGTTTGGTTGGTTCGGGTTCAACCCGGGTTCTACCACAGCAGCCAGCAAAGATATAGCCATGATATTTACCAATACCAATCTGGCTGCTGCCGCAGGAGCCGTCCTGGCAATGATCACTGCGTGGATCAAATTCGGAAAACCTGATGTTGGCATGAGCTTGAACGGAGCCTTGGCTGGACTGGTAGCAATTACCAGCCCCTGTGCCACGGTCACGCCTTTGAGTTCCGTT
>DAOUWN010000090.1 GCA_030667105.1 Deltaproteobacteria bacterium | reverse complement strand
TAACGCTTCTAAGTTTGACAGTCTCGTAAAAAGTCGAAAAACACCTCTTTCTGTCATTCCGGCGAAAGCCGGAATCCAGTTTATTCAGCTAGTTACAAAGGCTCTGGACTCCGGTTTTCACCGGAGTGACGACTTTTTACGACTTCATCAAGTTTGACAGTCTCGTAAAAAGCTAGTTTATGCCGCTTCGCGGCGTCCTGTCGGCAACGAACTTGATGTTTAACTTCGTTGGAAGTCAAAAACCGTTCTTTTTTGTCACTCCGGCGAACCACGGATCGTGGTCCGGGGCAGGCGCCGGAATCCAGTCCGGAGGCGGATCAGAGACTTATGACTGACCTGGACCCCGGCTTTCGCCGGGGTGACGACTTTTTACGAGTGCTTCTAAGTTTGATCCCCACGCTATCACCTCGTTTTGAATGAATCAAGAGGCACAGCCGTTGACGTTTATTTTGACGATGCCTTGCCAAGGGGATTGACCTGGCACAACTTTTGTGCTAGGCTTTTTTCAATTTCATCCTGAAGACAGGAGAATAAAAATGGCCAATATCACCATGAAAATCGACGACGACATCTTGCTAAAAGCCCGCCGACTGGCCTTCCAGAGGAAGACATCCATTAATGCCGTGGTGAAACAACGACTGGAGGAGTTCGTCTCCAGCGATCTTAGCCGCGAAGCCACCCTGAAAGGCCTGGAAGCATTTTTTCAACGCAGCAAAGCCAGAGTGGGCAAAAGGACCTGGACCAGGGACGAGCTTCATGAAAGATAAGGTTTTTCTGGATACGAACATATTTGTCTATTCCATCGATGCCGCACCCGGCCAGAACGAGAAAAGGGACGTAGCCCGGAAGATCGTCAGAGAACATATTCGAAACGAGTCTGGAGTGGTGAGCATACAAGTTTTTCAAGAATTCTACGATGTGGCAACTCGAAAAATCCAGGTTCCGCTTTCAACAGAGGAATCCATCGAATATTTGCACTATATTTCTATCTTTGAAACGGTGCTCCCTGACTTCGATATGGTTGTTACGGCGATTCGCCTTCATCGGAAGCATGCGCTCTCATTCTGGGATGCCCTCATTCTACAGGCTGCAAAGACTGCTGGCTGTTCCTATGTCCTTTCGGAAGACCTACAGGACGGTTTTCGCATCGATAACCTGACCATCAAAAATCCTTTTGTATAAGGCTTTACGACCTCGTTGGGCAAAACCCGGGGAACCGCCTGGTAATCCACACGAGCAGGATCAGCCCTGGGATGGCCGCGCCCGTGGTGACAATGAAAAAGCTTATCCAGTCCATGTGATCGGCCAGCCACCCGCCTGAAGAGGAGAGCAGCGTGCGGCCGAAGGCCATAAACGATGTGAGCAGGGCATACTGCGTGGCCGTATAGGCTATGTTGCACAGACTGGAGAGATAGGCCACAAAAGCCGCTGTGCCCATACCCCCGCTAAGGTTTTCTATGGCAATGGTAAGACTCAGCACGAAAGGGTCGTTTCCCACCACGGCAAGAACGGCGAACATGAGATTTGAGAGCATCTGAAGGATGCCGCACACAATGAGGCTCTTCAGGATTCCCATGCGATTGACCATGATGCCGCCCACCACGCCGCCGATGATGGTGGCAGCCAGGCCAAAGATCTTGCTGATGTTGGCGATCTGGATCTTGGTAAAGCCGAGTTCCACATAGAAGGGATTGCCCATGACCCCGGCCAAGGCGTCGCCGAATTTGTAGAGCAGGATAAACAGCAAAACCAACATCCAGCCGCGACGCCCCATAAACTCGGCAAAGGGGCTGAATACGGCGCCATAGATCCAGGCAAGGGCCTGGGCTTTTTTCCCCCGAAGATGAGGCCGGGCGTCAAGATATGCGCCAATCCGCCTCTCCTGGTCCACGGACTCGCGGCTCTTCTGCACCTTTGGCTCCGGGTTGACCAGAACCGTGACGATCCCCACTGTCATGAAGGCGGCCATGATCCCGTAGGTGACAAACCAGCCCACATAGGTAGCCAGATAGAGCGCCCCTGCCCCGGACACCAGCATGCCGATGCGATAGCCCAGCACAATTGTGGCCGCTCCGGCGCCGAACTGGCGCTCTTCCAGGATCTCAACCCGATACGCGTCTATCACGATGTCCTGAGTGGCGGACCAGAAGGCGACCGCAAAGGCAAAAAGGGCGGTAATTCCGGGGTGGGCCACCGGATTCGTAGCGCCCAGGCCGGCAATAGCGGCCATGAGAGCCAGTTGCGTAACAACAGCCCACCCGCGCCGGCGGCCCAACCACCGGGTGAAAAAGGGCAGAGGCATCCGGTCCACAAGAGGAGCCCAAAGGAACTTGAAGGTATAGGGTGTGCCCATGAGGGCAAAGAGACCGATGGTGGTCTTATTCACCCCCACTTCCGCCAGCCAGAGACTAAGCGTCCCAAAGGTAAGCGCCAGTGGCAGCCCGCTGGAGAGCCCGAAAAACAGGAGGGACAGCACCCTTCGATCAGCATAGACGCGGCATGAGTCCAACCATCGCCGCAAGGGCCTCTCTGGCTCAAGTTCCTTCATGATAACACCCATGTAACACGGCAAGGCAAAAGAATCAAAACGTGACTGTTCCGATCGTTGCCTTAACCGCGCATGCGATGAAGGGTGATAACGAGATGTGCATTGAAGCGGGCATGAATGACTATATCACAAAGCCGATCAAGAGAGAGATCGTCTTTGAGACTATCGAGAAGTGGGTTTTCAATAAGGCATGATCGTAACACTTTGGCTGTTTCAGAAAACAGCACTTTGCGAACGTGTTTTGAACCGCAGAATTCGGAAGGACTTCCGGCAGGTGAGTTTTAATGCGGTTTCGCCGCAGGCAGAGTTATGGTAAACGTAGTGCCGAGGCCTTCTTTACTGCTGACCTCCATGTTGCCGCCCATGTTGTCAATAATGCCGAAACAAACAGAAAGGCCCAATCCAGTTCCCTTGCCGACCGGCTTGGTAGTAAAAAAAGGGCTAAAAATCTTTTCCAGATTCTCGGGGCTGATGCCGCTGCCATTGTCCCTGACCGTAACTTCCACTTTTCCGTTTTCTTTCGGACCTGACGCGATAAAGAGTTCGCCCCCTACAGACCCATGTTTTAGCACAATAGCGTCAATCGCATTGTTGAAAAGATTAACCAGAACCTGTTGCAACTGCGAAGGGTCCACGCGCATTAGAGGAGTCTCTTTTGAAACCTCCTGTCTAATGGCAATGCCTTCAACTGTTGCCCTCTTTGCAATCATATCCGTAACATCATGGATCATGGTCCGCAGGTCCACATCTGTGGTTACAGAGTCTTCTTTCCTGCCGAATCTGAGGATTGCATGAGTGATCTTTGAAGCGCGGCCGATCTGATATTCAATCTGTTTCATGGAATCCTCCACTTCCGCTAAGGATTCCGATTCCTTTAGTTCGCCCTTTTCTTTCAGCTCCGACATGATCATCCCTATAAGGGATTGCTCGCTTTTCATGATCTGAAGCGGATTGTTGATTTCGTGGGCAAAACCTGCCGACATTTCCCCAATCTCCGCAAGACGGCTCGCTCTGATAAGTTGCTGGCCCAACTGTTCCTTTTCAGCATCCATTTCTTCCATCCGCCTCACAATACGATCCCTCACAAAAAAAGCCGCGCCAAGCATGACAGCAGCGCCGAGAATGGCAACGAGTGCGATCAGAAAAGCGGCTGAACGAAGCGCGTCAAAGGCGTCCGCTTTTTCCTGTCTTACCACCAACAGCCAGTTTTTGTCCTTCAACCATGTCGTGGCGTAGAGATATTCGTTCCCTCCTGCATCCTCTGTAATGAAGGTCTTGATGCCGCTATGGGGCGCTGAATATTTCACGTGATCCGGGTCTTTATCCAACAGATTCCCACCGGAGCGCGGCTCTGTCTGAAATAATCCCTCTGCATTAAGGATGTACGCTTCCCCTGTCTTGCCGATGCTGACGGCTTTTACGAGATTGTTAAATACATATGTGTCAATTGTTGCGCGAAGCACCCATTTCTTTCCCTCCGTCTCCCTGGCAACCGCGATAACAAAGTGAGGCACACGTCTATACCCCAAGTAAATGTCGCTGATGTAGTGGCCCTGCTTCATCACTTCCTTGAACCAGTCTGCCTCAGCATAAACCTTGCCCGTCAACTTGTAGGGCCCGTGATATGCCACATGAACGCCGGCTTCGTTAAAAACCCCAAGATCCACAAATGCGCTCGATTCCCTTTGCAAGAGATAGAAAATCCTGCGAAGTTCTTCAGGTTGACGAATATCCTCGAACCTGTTTGAAGCAATCGCATATTCCAGATCGGCACGCCGCTCAAACAGAAAAGACTCGATCATATGACCGTGGTCATAGACGATTCGCTTCATGCTGGAAATGGTGCTTGCCTTCAATGAATTCGCGAAATAGTAATAGCCAATGCCTATGGTCAAGATAAACGGAATGAGAAACACCAGCGCCACACTGGAGAGAATCATCCTCTTCATTGTTTTGTAGTAGTCCTGCATTGTGATTCCCGGGCGGGTCAGCCCTTGACTTGGAACATCAAGGGCTGACTCCGTCTGTTTGTCCTCTCGAGAAATTTGCTGACAAAAGGCTACATCTACCGTTTCACCAGCTTTTCCACTTCAAAGAACAGATCCTGCTCCCGAATCACACCTACCACTTCTCCACCTCTAAGGACAGCCAGACGCCCGACCTTGTTTTGCAGCATCTTATGAGAGGCCTCCATGAGGTTATCATTAAAATCGATAGTGGGAGGCGCAGGGGACATGATCTGCTTGATCTTCATCTTGGCCAGATCCTGAGCCTGCCTGCTGAACATCCCTGTCCAGAACATGGTCGAAAACTCTATAGTATCTGCCATCGAGATCTTTGGCGCTCTCAAGTAGGCAGGCTCAAGCCCTACGAGCATGTCGGCAAAGGTCAAAACCCCCTTGACCTTGCCCTTGTCGTCAAACACTAGCATAGAGCGGTGCGAGGTTTCCATGATCCGGCTGGTCGTTACCATTGCCGAAAACGCCTGTTTCAACTCAAGAATGGCGTCTTTGACGGTCTGATCCTCTTTTATCGTGCTATAGCTTTCAAGCGGAACCATCACGTCCCCGACCTTTTTCTCTACAGGGACTTTCTCCTCTTTCTGCTGAAAGGCATCGGTTATCTTGCCGGCTAGAATGTCGATATCGCACGGTTTTGCAAGATAATCAAAGGCCCCCGTGGCCAGGGCCTCCTTGGCAGAAGGCATTGCTCCATGGCCGGTAAGCATGATCACCGGAAGGTCGGGGGAGAGCTTCTTGATCTCCTTTAAGGCCTCATGGCCGTCAATACCGGGCATCTTGATATCGAGTATCACCACGTCCGGATTCTCCTTGATCTTGTCGATAGCTTCCTCCCCGCTTTCGGCAACAATCGTGTCGAATCCTCTTTTGTCCAGAATTTTTTTGGTTGTGGCGCGGAACTGCTCCTCGTCATCAACCATCAGTACTTTAATCTTCTCTTTCATTGTCTATACCTCCACATATTAAAGCGACGTTATCATTGATCTGAAATAGAACATAACCGGTTGAAGCGACCATATGAACAACAACATCACAACAAAGGTTATCACAACAGATACAAGGGCGTAAGACCATTTAAGACCGCATGCTCTGGCCAGGCCGGCCCCGATAAGAAAGAACCTCCAGGGTTCTGTCAGATATCCAAAAAACGGGATCCAGGCCACAAGCTGTGTAATGCTTGCATAGGCACTTATCCGAAACATGGTTTCATAAGTTCGCCTCCCGAAGAACATCCCCACCACAATATGGAGGACAAATGCCGTAAAAAAGGGCATTGCCATACTGTTGGCAAAAAATATCAAGGCCAGAAGCCATGTTCGGCCGGCAAGATAGGTACTGCTGCCGACAGTAAACACGATGGTGCACAGAAGAAGGAAAAGCACAGGGGAACGATACCCCCCGGATGCCGGCATACCCTCAAAAAAGGCCTTGGGGCGCATCAGGAGATCGTTCATGACCCGGAAAAAGCTAATAAAGACATGTTCCGGATCAAGACCATACTCAAGGTTCTGCTCACGCTCCTTGCCGGTATCGCCCTTCATTCCTTCACTCACTTCCTTCTGTCGCCATCTTGCGTTTGTCCTCTTTCATCTGAGCTGTCATCCTTGCGCTAATGGCAAGGGATCTTGCCCCTACTATGAGCAACAGGACCGAGGTCAGGACGCCCACGATGCGCCCCTGGCGCAGGCCATTTATCAGGAAAAAGATTCCCGCAGCCATCAAGACCGATCCCACCGTAAACTTCCAGGCCCTTGGCTTAAGCTTTTTCTCAAGAAACCAAAGCACAAAGATAAGGGCAAGAAAGAGCGGAATGTAGCCTGTGAATGCGGACCCGTAGGCATCTATGATCTCCTGCATAGCCTTACTCTCCTTTTTCTCTGTTGTGAAAATCCACTACCATAATGCCTGGAACTTGTAAACGACCCCAACTACCAGCATGACCAGAGTTGCATAAAAGAATATGGTGCGCTCCGTCATCTTGTCAAACCGGGTGATCCATTTTTCCTGTTTGAAATTGATGTGTTTTTTCATTTTCTCAATCTCCTCTGCCTGCCTTCGCAGGCACAAGCCTATTTCACACCTTGCATCAGTACCCCGCAAGACCGGGCCAACCCCTGAGATTCCAGTAAATCGCAACTGTTACAATAATTACGATGTTGGCAACAAACCACATGGGGATGCCGACCCTGAGGTAGTCCTTGGGCTCCAGGTACCCGCTGGCGTATACGATCGCGTTAGGTGGCGTGCCGATAATGAGTAAATAGGCAAAAGATGAAGCCATTGCCGTGCTCATGGTAATAAAGGGGAGAAAAGTGGTCCCCGGGTGAACGATGCCCTCCATGTTGAGCGAGATCGGCCCCACCGCGGCCGCGGCCGGCCCGTCTGCCATCAGGTTGGTAAGACAAGCCGTAAGCCCGTTGTTTATGAGCATGAGCGGAACGCCATGATCCATGCCGAACGGGGCCAGGAGATCGATAATGCTTCGCGCCATCCAGTAGGCAGCTCCCGTGGAATCGAGCGAGCGGCCAAAGATGATAGCGCCGGCGTAGAGCCAGACCACGCCCCAGTCCACCTTTGTGTGATAATCTCGCCAGGTACACACTCCTGTCAGCAGATACGCCACCGCGCCTGCCACGGCAATGGTCCCGATGCCGGCCCGGACCGGGTACCATCCAAGGTTAAAAAAGATCTTTTCAGTAAACCAGCCCCAGAGCATGATCACAAATATGATGACGGCTGCAATCTGATGTTTGTTCCAACCCCCCATCTTGCCTATCTCGCCACGCAGCTGCCTCATGGCCGGGGCAAGGTCCGTGATTTTTGGTTTGAAGCGAATAGTGACCATAAACCAGGTGATCGGTATCATGACAATAACAAAGGGCATGCAATAGGTTGTCCACTGGAAGTAGCCTATGTCAAAGCCGAACATGTCTTCCAGGTAGGTCATCATGATCACGTTTCTGGCTCCGCCGGACGGCGCTCCTGAGCCCCCGATGTTACACGCCATGGCAATGCCGATCAT
>DAOUWN010000245.1 GCA_030667105.1 Deltaproteobacteria bacterium | reverse complement strand
AGGCTGGAGGTTAAAGGTTCTACTCAGGGTATCACGGTTGTAGACGACTATGGACATCATCCCACAGAGATAAAGGTGACCCTTGAGGCGGTCCGTCAGTCCTGGCCGGATCACAGGCTTCTGGTAGTATTTCAACCCCATCGGTACTCGCGCACTCAGGCGCTCTTTGATGATTTCACGCGGTCCTTTTACCAGGCAGATAAGTTGGTGGTGCTTCCGATCTATCCTGCCGGCGAAGCTCCCATTGAAGGAATAGATGGCGAGGCCCTTTACGAGGGAATTCGTCTCCATGGCCATAAGGATGTCATCTTTAAGGACGGTCTGGATGGGGCCCTATCTTATTTGAAAGGCGCTGTCGGCCGAGGGGACATTCTATTGACCTTGGGTGCGGGGGACGTATGGAAAGTGGGAGAAAGATTTCTTGATGAAGCGTAAATATCCACGCCCAGAGGACATGGCCTTGATTTGCGCCCTTGAAGGGGGCGAGCGTTCGCAAGCTTGTGAATGCCTAAAGTGAGCTAAAATGCCTAAAGTGCCTAAAATTGACGGCTTCGCAAAAAGTCTCGATAACTTGTCATTTCGAGTGAAGCAAGAAATCTTTCCATGTAACATGACAGATTCGCTGAATCCGACTTCTTGAGAAACTCCCAGATTTAGGAATTGTGCCTTAAACAACTTTAGGCATTTTAGCTCATTTTAGGCATTTTAGGCATTTCGACGCCATAGCGAACCAAGTATGGCAGAGCCAATGACTCTGACGTGAACCAAGGGACGTGGTTTCTCACAGTGTCGCTACGTGCGGTAATCGGCATTGATTTTGACGTAATCTGTCGACAGATCGCACGTGTGTACTGTGGCGGCATTGCTGCCAAGCTCGAGGTCAACAGTGATGCTGAATTGATCGTTCTTAAAGATCCTCGTAGCATCTGCTTCTGCCTCCGGACCACACCCCTGTCCGTCCTTAACGATCCGGACCTCATCGAAATAGATTTGAATGGTTTCAGGGTTAACGGGAACGCCGGCCCGGCCAATGGCGGCCATGATCCTGCCCCAATTGGCATCCTCTCCGAAAAGGGCTGTTTTTACCAAAGGGGACTCGGCAATCGTATAAGCCACCTTCCTGGCGTCTTCGTCAGTTGCCGCCCCTTTCACCTCGACTCTAACCAGTTTTGTAGCCCCTTCTCCGTCCCGGACGATCTGAAAAGCCAAGCTGGAGAGGACCTCGTTCAGGGTCTTTTGAAATGCTTCAGCGCAAGAGGCTACTCCCAGATTCACTCCAGACAGGCCATTGGCAAGGACAAGGACCGTGTCATTAGTGCTTGTGTCACCATCCACCGTGATTGCATTAAAGGACTGTGCCACGGCTTTTCTCAGGATCGCGTCCAGGACTTGCGGCGTTGCACTTACGTCTGTGCAAACAAAACAGAGCATTGTGGCCATGTCCGGTCGAATCATGCCCGCGCCTTTTGCCACGGCAGCCACGCTAAAGGCCCTCTCTCCAACAAACACCTTCCTTGAGGCAGCCTTGGGAAACGTATCGGTCGTCATGATAGCCTGCGCCACCTCAAAAAGCCCCGTGCGGCTGAGTTGTCCGGAAAGCTTGGGGATGGCCGCCTCCATGGCAGAAAGATTCAGGGGTTGCCCGATAACACCTGTCGAGGCCACCAGGACCAATTCATCTGCTATCCCCAGAGCCTTGGCCGTGGCACGAGCCATGGCCAAGGCGTCTTCAATTCCGCGTGATCCCGTGCAGGCATTGGCGTTGCCGCTATTTGCTACAATGGCCTGGGCACGACCGGATGCGATCCGCTCCTTGTCAATCCGCACTGGAGCGGCCTGTACCCTGTTTGTTGTAAACACACCGGCAGCACAGGCCGGGACTTCGGAAAACACGATGGCCAGGTCCTTCTTTTCCTTTTTCTCAAGGTCGGCGGCAATGGCGCCCCCAACAAATCCAGGCACTTCTAAGAGCATGCGGGAATCCTTCTCCATTGATGATTTTCGATCTTTCATTGTTCTACATTCATACCATGGCATGGATATTTTGTAAAAGTTCAGCCGTCTATTCGTAACTACCCAGCTATTTAGGTTGAAGACTGAAGGCTGAAGTATTTCAACCATCTTGCAACGCTCGAATCAAGCCATTCAAAACCTTCTCAGTTTCGACTACCTTTGGTTCAATCAGAGATGAATTCTCGTTGGGCAAGAAGCCCAAACGCTTCGATAAACTTAGTTGATAATGCAGTTCCCTCAATGACCCGAAGGCTATGTGGAGAAAACGAAGGTAATCGGCCTGACTGTCACGTGCGCATCCTTCAACGATGTTAGAAGGAATCGAAATTGCTGCCCGGCGCATTTGAGAAGTCAAACCATACAACTCTTCTCTCGGAAACCTTGCGGTCACCCGATAAACCAATACTGCTACCTCGTCAGCCAAGTCAAATGCCCGAAGTTTTGTGTGATCACGCATGATTTGTCCCTATTAGCCTTCCACCTTCAGTCTATCCACCTGAGTAGAGCGCGTAATCCGGCTCACCCCTATCATCACGACGAGGCACAAAACGATGGGAAGGATGCTCAGATACTGGGGGCCCATTATGAGTTGCAGGATCTCCTCACCGCTAGTGGAAAGGATGGCCTTCATGGGGGCGCCGCCGTGAATCTTTCCCATGAAAGCGGCGCCTCCTCCAACCACAATCGCCCACAAAGCGCCGTTTGATGTGATCTTGAATTGCCGTTGACAAAAACTCGCCAGGGTTGGAAAGACAATACCACCAACAAAGACAGTGTAGCCCAGAAGGAGTGATGAAATGATTCCTTGCTGCAAGCTCGCTATCAGCCAGGCAGCACATCCCACGGCCACAAGGACCGCCCTGGTGACTTTCAGCTGCTCCCTTTCTGAAACCCGCCGGAACGGGCCAACCACATTGAGCGAAAGGATGGTAGATGCAGAAATCAGGCAGGTGTCAGCAGAAGACATGATCGCCCCCAAAAACCCGGCCACGATCAAACCCTTGAGCCACACGGGTATGACTGCGCTCAAGGCATTCGGCAATGCAGCCTCGGGCGCGATACCCGGAAATTTAGCCTTCACTAACAGCCCGAAAAAGGCAAGCATAAAAGAAAGGGGTATCACCACCGCAGCAGCAAGCATGGCGGATCTTCGGGCCACAAGATCATCTTTCGCGCACAACACCCGGGAATAGATATCCGGCCCCACGAGGTAGGGAAGCCCTACAATAAGAGGATAAAAAACCAGCACGTCATACCAGCCAAAGCCAGTTGAGACCGGAAACCGGAGGTGTTCTCGGGGGACGTTTTCCCACAAAGGCACTCCCGTAGCCCGATATGAAAACAGAAACCCCAACGAAACCAGAATCCCTCCAGCAAAAAGAAAGAGTTGCCACGAGTCGGTCCGGATGACTGAAACTTGACCTCCCCAAAAGGTGTACAATACAAAAACAACGGCGACTACAGCCAGAGCATACTGAAATTCGATGGAGAAAATACCGCTCAAGATCCGCCCACCGGCGATGAGCTGCGCGGCAATGACCCCGCACCAGGCCACGGCAATCACTATGCCTGCAGGTATGGCAACCCTTTCACCATAGGCTTTCTTGAGGATGTCCGGAAGGGTATACACCTTGAGGGCCCGGACACGACCTGCCAGAAGCAAGCCAAACGGAATCAGGGCAATTCCTCCGATCAATGACCACCAGGCGCCGGTCAAACCGCGGGAATAGCCAAGGCCAATGATGCCCATGGTGGAAGATGCCCCAAAGATAGTTGCGACCAGCGAGGCAGTCACCGGGCCTGTCCGATATCTGCGTTCAGCAACCCAGTAAGACTCTGCAGATTGACGCCGGCTGCGCCAGCCCACAAAGAGCATGACCGAAAAATATGCGATT
>DAOUWN010000129.1 GCA_030667105.1 Deltaproteobacteria bacterium | reverse complement strand
GTAAGCCCAAAGCTTGGAAGGCTGAAAGCCGCTTTGGCTACGGCGCGCCGGAGCTACCTGACTATACGAGCCAAAAACTAAGAATGGGAGGGATCAATGGCAAAAGCTAAGAAAAAGGCTCAACAGGAGGTCGTTAAACCAGAGGAAGACATCGTCGCCTCAATGGCAGAGGGGTTCAGAGACAAACTGCTCAAAATCGTTCAGGGTGGTGTCAAGGAGCTGGTCATAGACCTTATGGGTGTTGAGATGGTCGACTCAGTGGGCATTGGCGTGCTTGTGGCCACCCATAATTCCGTGAGCAAGGCAGGCGGAAAGATGTCGGTCACCAATGTCTCAGAAGATATCTACAAGCTTTTCAAAACCATGCGGCTGGATCAGCATTTTGAAGTGAGCCCGGTAGCTGGCTAAATCGGCTCAACGGGCCAACGGGTAAACCAAACAACGGAGGAAAATCATGACGATTGAAATGGACGAAACCATGCAGATGTATGTGGAAGAGTCCCAGGAACATCTTGCGGACATTGAGAATGACCTCTTGGCTATTGAAGAGGGCGGGGCTGACATAGACGAAGATCTGGTCAACAAGGTCTTCCGCGCCGCCCATTCGATCAAAGGAGGGGCAGGCTTCATGGGCCTGACTAATATCAAGGAGCTTTCCCACAAGATGGAAAATGTCCTTGGCATGATCCGCAGCCGGGAGATGGTTCCAAATCCGGAGATAGTCAACATCCTCCTGCTCGCCTCTGATGCCCTGAGAAATCTCATATCCAATGTCACCACAAGCAATGACATAGATGTGACAGAGCACATTGAAGCGCTGATAAGTCTGGCCGAAGGCTCTCTGCCTGATGAGAGTAAAGAGAGTATTTCCAAAATGCTCGATATCTCTTTCCCTGGCGGAAAGACCGCTTTTTCTGTGGCCGAATACGACATTTCCAATGCCAGGAAAGGGGGAAAATTTATCTACCTGGTGGACTACGACCTGATTCATGATGTGCACAACAAGGGCAAGAACCCCCTGGGCGTCTTAAAGGACGTGGAGAAATCCGGCATTATCCTGGAAAGCAAGGTCGATATAGAAGGCGTTGGCTCCCTTGAGGATGGAGAACTGTCGAAGCGTCTTCCCTTCCTGATCCTGTTTGCCACCATACTGGATCCGACCGTGGTCAATGCCCTCTTTGAGATCGATGGAGACCACATCTATGAACTGGCCGAAGACCTGACCACCCGGCTCATCGATCAGGCATCTCCTCAGGAAGAGGTTGTTCATAAAGAGGCCGAGGCTGAGGCAGTAGAGAAAGCCGACGCCGGGATAGAACCTGAAACAGAGGCTGAAATGCCTGAAGAAGATGAATTGGAGCGCGCGGCAGAAGAGATTTCTCCAAAAGAACCTGAGATCAAGCCGATTGAGCAGGCCGCACCAATGCCTTCAACAGGCAAACGGGCAAACGGGCAAACGGGCTCAACCGTCACCGATGCCAGCCTTCGGGTACACGTAAGTCTGCTGGACTCTCTCATGAATCTTGCCGGAGAGCTCGTCCTGGGCAGAAACCAGCTCCTTCAGGCCATTGAGTCAAAGGACTTTCGCACGATTCAACTGGGGGGCCAGCGCCTGGATCTCATTACCTCTGAACTCCAGGAAGCCATCATGCTGACTCGGATGCAGCCCATAGGGAACGTATTCAATAAATTCCAGCGCGTGGTGAGAGACCTGGCCAGAAATCTGGGCAAGCAAGTGGAACTGGCCATTGACGGATCAGAGGTCGAACTGGACAAAACCATCATTGAGGCAATCAGTGATCCACTTACACACCTGGTCCGAAATTCGGCCGATCACGGCATAGAGATCCCTGATGAGAGGCTTAAGGCCGGCAAAGAGGCAGCAGGGACAATCCATTTGAAGGCCTTTCATGAGGCGGGGCAAGTAAATATTGAGATAATCGATGATGGAAAGGGCCTGGACGGCAATATGCTGGCCGCCACGGCCATGGCCAAAGGCTTGATCACAGAAGATCAGGCAAGAACCATGTCTGACAAAGAAAAGGTGAACCTGATATTTCTTCCCGGGTTTTCCACGGCCAAGGAGGTCACGGACGTCTCCGGCCGGGGCGTTGGGATGGATGTAGTCAAGACGAACCTGGACAAGTTGGGCGGCGTGGTGGACATAGAGTCCGAGCTGGGCAAGGGCACAAGGGTCCGCATAAAGCTTCCCCTGACACTGGCAATTATTCCGAGTCAGATAATTACCACAGGAGGAGACTACTATGCAATCCCACAGGTAAACATGGATGAACTGCTTCGGATTCCGGCAGGTCAAATCAAGGAACGTATAGAGAAAGTAGGAGATGCAGCAGTCGTAAGGTTGCGCGGGCAATTGCTCCCCCTGATCAGTCTGAATGATGTTCTGGGAATAGAACAGACGTATATCGATCCGGAAGACGGAGAAGAAAAGCCGGAGAGACGAGAACGCATAGCTGACAGGAGATCAAAGGAGAGTCCGATTGAGGCTGAAAGCTCAAAGCCAAAGCCAGAGGCTGAAGGCCCGAGTGAAGCTCAAGGTTCAAAGCTCAAAGCTGAAAGCCCAGAACACTCAACTCATGAGGATCGGAGAGAGAAACGTGACAGGCGCTTTCATGCGGAAAGCGCTGTAAATATTGTCGTGGTTACTACCGGAGCCTTAAAGTACGGGCTCGTTGTTGACAAGTTGCACGACTCTGAAGAGATCGTGGTCAAGCCCCTGGGTCGTCATTTCAAGCAGTGCAAGGGATATGCAGGCGCCACAATGATGGGTGACGGTCGAGTGGCCCTTATACTCGACGTGGGCAATCTTGCCCACATGGCCGGCCTGACTTCCCTGGAAGGCACTGACAGGGCCGCTGAAGTGGCCAAGAAAACCGCTGAAGCCGTCACGGCCAAGAAAGACATGCAGTCCCTGCTGGTGTTCAGGAGCGCTGAGGACGAACAATTCGCCGTCACTCTGAGCCAGGTGGAGCGCATTGAAAAGGTCAAGGCAAAAGATGTGGAAGAAGTGGGCGGAAAAAGGGTGATGAAATACCGTGGCGGAAGTCTTCCTTTGATCAGCATTGATCAGGTGGCTCAAGTTAGACCTCTGGCAGAAAAAGAAGATCTGCTTGTCATCGTTGTCGTGATCGCGGGGAAAGAAATTGGTCTCCTGGCCATAGGCCCAGTAGACGCAATGGATGTAACAATCGAAGTCGACGGCGCCACCCTGAAACAACCGGGCATCATGGGTTCTGCCGTTATCGGTGAGCACACCACGCAAATGGTAGACATGTACGGCCTGGTCGAGGCCTTAAACCCGGATTGGTTTACTGAGCAAGAAGCTGTTCAGACATCAGACGGCGGGGCTCTCACCGTCCTGATTGCCGAAGATTCCAACTTTTTCCGCAACCAGGTCAAGGGTTTTATTGAAGACAGTGGTTACAATGTCATTGATGCAGAGGACGGGATGGTCGCCTGGGATCTTCTTGAGGAACATGCGGATGAGATCTCTCTCGTGGTCACTGACATAGAAATGCCAAACATGAATGGTTTTGAGCTAACCAAGAAAATAAAAGGAGATGAGCGCTTCTCCCATTTGCAGGTTATAGCCCTCACGACACTGGCCGGCGAAGAAGATATAGCAAAAGGAAAAGAAGTCGGCATTGATGATTATCAGATCAAGCTGGACAGGGAGAACTTGATGGAGAGTATTCGTAATAGCCTGAGTCATTAGTCATTGCTCACTCGTCATTGGTCAATTGGTGAGCGGTTGGCGGGTTATCAACCGATAAATGCCTAAAGTGCCTTGTAAAATGGCTAAAATAGTAAGTTCAAACGGGCAACGGGCTAACCGGCAAACGGGCTAAACCGGCTCAACCAATAAAACGGAGGTAGGAATCTATGGAACAATCAGCAGAAAGGACGACGAAGAAAGATGTTGTTGAACTTGCTACTTTCTATGTGGGAGACGCGCTGTGCGGCATGGACATAGTCAACGTTCAGGAGATCAACAAGCATACGCAGATGACGAAAGTGCCGCAATCGCCTGAATGCGTCATGGGTATCCTGAACCTGAGAGGCCAGATCGTGACCATCATTGACCTTGGGAAAAAACTGGGCCTCTCTTCAACTGATCTGAGCGCTGATTGCCGGAATATTATTGTGAATTCAAACGGTGAGTACATTGGCCTGCTGGTGCCGCGACTAAGCGACGTGGTGCAGGCCGACTGGGAGAAGGTGGAACAGCCTCCGGCCAACATAGGCGGTGTTCAGGCAAAGTTCTTTAAGGGGGTATACAAGACCGAGAACAGCCTGATCGGCATTCTGAACGTGGAAGAGGTGCTTAAGGAGGAAGAGGCTTAGTGACCAATGACAAATGACAAACCTCTCAGAGTACTCGTAGTTGACGACACCGTAGTGTACCGCAAGGTCGTAAGCGATGTGCTGGCTGAATTGCCCAATGTGGAGGTAGTGGGCGTGGCCCACAACGGCAAGATAGCCGTGGCAAAGATTGCTTCCTTGAAACCAGACCTTCTGATTCTCGATATAGAAATGCCGGAAATGAATGGCCTTGAAGTCCTGGCCCATATGAAGAAAGAGGCGCCGGATGTGGGCGCCATCATGCTCAGCACGCTCACCCAGAAGGGCGGAGAGATGACCATGAAGGCATTGGAACTCGGGGCCTTTGACTTCATCCTCAAGCCGGAAACCAGCAGCATGGAAGAGAGCAAAGAAGCTGTAAAGAACGCGATTGCTCCCATGCTGAGAGCATTTGCCCGTCGCAGAGAGATAAAGAGCATACTGGGAGACAGGCATCACCTTGCAGGAACCGGGACAGAAGAGAAAAGAGCATCAGGGTCCACTGGCGTGGCTCAACCCATGAAGGCAATTGCCGGTCAGATGCGAGGAAAGTCTGAGATTGTGTCGATCGGCATTTCTACTGGCGGTCCCAATGCTCTAGCGCAAATGCTTGCAAAACTTCCGGGCGACCTGAACGTGCCGTTTCTGATTGTGCAACACATGCCGCCTGTTTTTACACAGTCTCTGGCCAAGAGCCTTAACTCCAAGTGCTCTATAGAGATCAGAGAGGCGAGTGACGGAGAGCCGATTCAGCCCAATACAGCTCTCATTGCTCCTGGCGGCAAACAGATGAAGGTCGTGGCTGGAGTAGATGGAAAGACCAGAATTGTCAGAATAACCGATGATCCTCCTGAGAACAGTTGCAAGCCGTCTGTGGATTATCTTTTCAGGTCAGTGGCTCATCACTACGTGGGAAGAGCTACAGGAGTGATTATGACCGGGATGGGCTCAGATGGCACGCTCGGTCTCAAACTGATGAAACGAAACGGCGCCACCGTCATCGCGCAAGATGAAGCCACCTGCGTTGTCTACGGAATGTCCAAGGAGGCAATTGATGCCGGGGTCGCTGATCTGGTTGCGCCACTTGAAAGGATTGCAGGGGAGATTGTCAAGACGGTTAGGCATTAGTCTCGTTGAGGAAACCAATGACAAAAATAGCTCCAGATGAAATGAAGACTATTGCCAAGTACGTGAAGGACGTGTCAGGGATTCATCTCGATCAGAGCAAGGCGTATCTGATTGAGACAAGGCTCAGGCCTGTTGCTGAAGAAATGGGCTGTTCCTCATATGCTGAATTGCATCAAAAGGCCATATTGGACGCTACAAAATCTATTAAAGAGAAGATCATTGACGCTATATCTACCAATGAGACCCTGTTTTTTCGCGAGAGCGGCCCCTTTGAACTACTTCAACACAAAATCCTGCCGGAAGTCATTGACATGCGAAGCGCCAAATCTTCCACTCTCTTGCCCACACCTATCCGCATCTGGAGCGCGGCTTGCTCCACGGGACAGGAGGTTTACAGTATAGCTATTGTGCTGAAAGAACTCCTGCCTGATCTGAAGAAATACAACATCAAATTACTCGGCACGGATATATCCGATGCAGCCGTGGCCCATGCCAGCTACGGTGCATACAATAAGGTTGAGATAGAACGGGGGCTGGCACGGGACAAACTGGAGAAATATTTCACCCCCAATGGGAATACCTGGAAGATTAAAGATGATGTGCGAGCCATGGCCAATTTCAAAAAGCTTAATCTAATGCTCCCTTTTGCCGCGCTTGGAAAGTTTGATGTCATATTTTGCAGAAATGTGGCCATATACTTCAGCATGGACGACCGGGAGAAGCTTTTTGACAGAATAGCCGATATGCTTGATTCGGGCGGGTCATTAATTATCGGATCTACTGAATCCTTGACCGGCATCTCCACAAGGTTTGAACCAAAGAGGCATTTGAGGTCAATTTTTTATCAGGTGAAGTAGAATGAAATGCCTTGTGGAATCGCTTCGCTCTGGTTTTCTATGGATTGCCAACATTCTTTAACTTTAGGCACTTCGACGCCATATCGAACCAAGTATGGCAGAACCAATGACTCTTTCAGCCGTCCGCCTGCGGGCCGTAGCCT
>DAOUWN010000279.1 GCA_030667105.1 Deltaproteobacteria bacterium | reverse complement strand
ATCAAATCCTGCTTGACCAGAAGGTCGGGTCTGTGCCAGCTTTGTCGGCGCCGGCGTTCTACCCGAGCCTGTTGGCATTGTGAACAAACAAAAACGTTGCTTTATCCGAAAAAAGGCTGCAAAATTGTTTTTTTCACGGGGCACATGAGTAGCCCCTCTCAGGTAACGTCATGAAATAGATAGACATACTTCATCGGCACGGCTCTTGCTGAGAGTATCTTTCGCTGAAAAGAGCCTATCAAAAGGAAACAAACGAGAAAGAGTGACCATGGCAAAGTCTTCGCTCAGGATTATCTGCTTTTGCTGCCAGAATGTTCTCACGGGGGAACAAGATCTGGCCGGCAGGGGGCGAGTTTCATTTGAGCCAACCATTAAGGTCGTTGCGCTCCCCTGTAGCAGCAAAGTAGAGACCCTTGCCATTATCAAGGCCTTTGAATCGGGAGTAGATGGCGTAATGGTCCTCGGATGTCCGGACGGTAAATGCCATCTCCTTGATGGAAACAAGAGGGCAAGGAGAATCGTCAACTACACGAAGGGACTGTTGGAGGAAATAGGTATTGAAACCGATCGCCTGGAGATGTATCAGCTCGAAACACCCGAATGGCAAGGCTTCAGTCAGGTTGTCCAAGCCATGATCAAGAGAATAGATGCCGAAAAAATACCACATTGAAACAGAGACGGCAGCGCCGCGATTCGTTCCCATCGGGAAAAGCACGATCCTTGATTGGGAAGGGGGGTGCCTGCGTTGCTTCAAGTGCGTCAAACGTCGGTGCATATATGATGCATATAACAAGCGGACGTTTGACATCAGACAGCTCTCCGACACAATCGACAATATCTGCAAGAACTGCCTCACGTGTGTCCAGTCGTGTCCGGGGCAGGTCATTACAAAGATCATTAACCCGGAATATATGGCTATGGGCGATTCCTACTGGACTCCGGATATCATATCCAGACAGTGGGACCAGGCTTCGACCGGGAGCATACCTGTATCCGGCGCCGGCTATTCAGGCCCATTTTCCGGCCCAGGGTTCGACGACATGTGGACGGATATGTCTGAGATCGTCCGGCCCACCCGGGATGGAATTCACGGCAGGGAATACATAAGTACATCGGTGAGCCTCGGGAAAAAGCTCACATCCCTGACATTCGATGATCATGGAAATCCCATACTTGATGCACCCAAAAACATCGAGATCCCCATTCCGATCATATTCGGCGCGCTTCCCTTTGGCAGTTTGAGCCAGGATGTCTATCTGGCCATGGCAGAGGCCGCCATGGAACTGAACACACATATTGAGATCCCTGTCAAGGCCTGGGATAACCATCTCAAACCGTTTGCAAGGCACGTGATACCCCTAATGTCTCCGGGACAAATAGAGACCCATGGGCATCTGCTTGAGACAGCACAGGTCATCGAGATCCTGGACTCGGGTAAAAGTAAGACTGATGGGGTCCTCAGAAAGCTGAGGGGAAAACACCCTGATGCAATGCTGATGCTAAAGACCCCTCTGAACGAAACATGCGGAAAACGCGTTGAAGCGCTGACGGATGCCGGAGCCGACATTATCCATGTTTTTGCTGACAGGAACGGAAACGTGAACGGCGAAAGCAAGACCGGCTTTGTGAAGGACATCGTAAGAGAGGTGCATAACCATCTGGTCGATAAGGGTATCAGAGACAGCATAACGATTGTGGCCAGCGGGGGGATTGCCATGGCCGAGCACGTGGCCAAGGCAATCATATGCGGGGCCGATGCGGTTGGAGTCGACATCCCCCTTCTTCTGGCCCTCGAGTGCCGTGTCTGTTTGCGATGCGAAGAAGGTCTTTCCTGCCCGGTTGAGATAGAGAATGCCCACCCCAAATGGGCCAAGACCCGTATCATGAATCTTATGGCAGCGTGGAGGAATCAATTATTAGAGGTGCTGGGCGCCATGGGGCTTCGCGAGGTGAGGCGGTTGAGAGGAGAAGTTGGACGAGCCATGTTTTTTGAGGATCTTGAGGCACAAACGTTTGGTAAGATTTTTGGATTGAGGAATCAAGAGATTGGAAAATTGTAAGCATTCACAGGGTATTGGAGTAGTGGTGTGATGGAGTGATGGATTATGCAAACGAATGAAAATCCAGAACGCGAGAGGAGTATCGAGTACTCCAGTACTCCAGCCTTTCCACAGGTCAGGAGAACGCCGAGCCGATTCAGAAATGCTATCGGAAAATACAGGCTCCGCAGAAGCAGCGCGTGCGTGGCCTGCGGCACATGCGCTGAGGTCTGCCCGTACGGCGTACACAAAAAACGCAACAATAAAATGGCCAAACCCAAGGACTACCTGTGCATCGGGTTTAGCTGCAACAAATGCGTGACCGAGTGCCCGGAAAAGGCGCTCTCCATGGAGGAGAATCCTCTGGCCGGGGTGATCGGAGACCGGAGATGGACGCCGGACCTTCTGATCAGCACCTGGTACATGGCAGAGACGGGTGAGGCGCCTCCGGGAGATATCGAATACAAGACTGGAGACTCGGGTGGCGGATTTGACAGGCTCCGTTTTCATTATACGAAGGAGCCCTCAAACGAGCTGGATGAAGCAGCGTTTTCTACAAAGATCCCGCTCAACAGGCTGAACGACGGACGCGCTGATGTTCAAATCGACATTCCTGTTTACGGCGGAGGGATGTCTTACGGATCGATCAGCCTGAAGGTAATGGTTGCAAGGGCAAGGGCCTGGAAGGCCTGGAACTCGTTTACGTGCACAGGAGAGGGGGGCTATCCTGAAGAACTCTACCCCTATGACGACCATGTCATAACCCAGGTGGCAACAGGGCTCTTCGGCGTGCGGGAAGATACAATACAACGGGTTAAGATTGTTGAATTCAAGTATGCTCAGGGAGCCAAGCCGGGTCTTGGCGGTCACCTTCTTGGAGACAAGGTAACCCCTAACGTAGCGAAGATGAGGGAGGCGGTCCCGGGAAGTTCTCTCTTTTCTCCCTTTCCGTTTCACAGTGTCTATTCCGTGGAAGACCACAAGAAGCATATCGACTGGATCAAGGAGGTGAACCCGGAAGCGCTGGTATCTGTAAAGGTCTCAACACCGACTGACGTGGATATGGTGGCCGTGGGGAGTTACTATGCCGGCGCCCATATCATACACCTTGACGGAAGTTACGGAGGCACGGGCGCGGCCCCTGAAATCGCAAAGAAAAACATCGCCATGCCCATAGAATATGCCATCGT
>DAOUWN010000162.1 GCA_030667105.1 Deltaproteobacteria bacterium | reverse complement strand
CTCACCTCCAGTTCCGCTAACAGGCTATTAAACGGTTCCGTATCGATGCTCGCCCGAAGGACATAAAAGGAGCCATCCCGCATGTTGTGTCGAACAGCAATGACCAGGTGAGGGACGTTTCGAAAACCGAGAAACACGTCGCTGATATAGACCCCTCGATTCACCACCTCCTGGAGCCACTCTTCTTTGCTGTAGTCCGTTCCAGCCAACTCGTAAGGTCCCACATACGTGCGCTGAAGTCCATGATCGTCAATGACCCCAAGATCCGTGAAACCGCCATAGGCCTTCTGCAAGCTGTCAAGGACGTGTTTCAAAGAATTCCCGTCATTTAGTTCCCGAAAGGATTGGTGTTGAACGATGAAATCCAGTGCCCCCTTGCGTTCAATGAGGAAAAACGTCACAGTTCTTCGGGTGTTGGAAACGAGCCGTGCGGTACGCAGGAGCATTTCCGCTTCCATGGCCTGTTTGGTGACCCGGTAATCAAAGATGCCGGTACCGATGACCGGGACAAGGGCCACCCCGGCCGACAGCATCACTGCAAGCCACCAGATCCTTCGAAAGTTGAAAAGATACCTGAACGGGCCTTGACTGTCGTATTCAGAATTCCAAAAAACCGGTTTTAATAAACCAAGACGCAACACTTTTTTTCACCATGCGTTACTGCATATGCATTCAGCAAGAGTTGTTTCAGTCACGAATACGGAGCCGACTAGGCGCTTTGTTGTTTTTTCCCCTAATTTTTTCGTTTGCAGCCTTAAGGGTTTCGGTCAGCTCATTGATATCTACGGGCTTGGTCAGATAGGCAAACGCCCCGAGTTGCATACATGTTTCCCGATCCGCGTCGGACCCGTGCCCCGTGAGGATGATGACCTCGATGTCCGACCGTGTCGCTTTGATTCGTCTCAACACCTCGATGCCGTCGATTCCGGGCATCTTAAGATCCAGAATCATGACCTCCGGTTCGTCTTCTCTGATCAATTCCAGGGCGGATTCCCCGTCGTAGGCAATGGCCGAGCCCATCTTTCTCATCATCAGCCGTTCGGAAAGCGTTTCGACGAATTGCCGTTCATCATCCACCAGCAGCACTTTCGATGGCATCCCGAAATCATACTTGCGATAGATGTCCGTTTGATAGAATCCCTTGCCGACTTTTGTTTTCACGGACTTCACCCCTGCGACTCTGCTTGCGATGGGTTTGAGTTACTCTTCAAGGCGATGAAGCATGAGCACGTGCTTGTTGATCGTCAGCGTCACGTCGCCGTTTTTCGCTGCCACCGAGACATCGTGTCCCTCTTCGACCAGTGCCAACTCGACCTGGGCGGCCAGTTGGAAGTCCCGGACAGCCTCTTTTGACCGTTGTGTCGGTGTGAGCGATTCGTTGTGGAGATTTTCCACGATGAGGTTGCTTGCCTCTTTCACGCTTCGTTTGTCCGTGGGAATAACGATGTCGTACAACGAAGCATCCCAGGGAGCGGAAGTATCGTAAAGCATGTCGATCCATTTGGCGCGCTCCGTGTCGTATTTATGGATGAGCTTAAGGGCCTCTTTTTCGGAGACCCCATCTTCGTCTTGGGCCACAGAGGCCCTGAAGGGCATGTCGCCAATGAGACACACCCTGAGCACATGGGTGATATCCTTGGGCACAAGCATTCCGCAAAAGCCATGGATCAACAGATTGTCTTCCGAAAGGACGTTCGCCAGCGCGTGTCTCAGCGAGGCTATGGATCGTCCCTGTTCGTGCGTGAACTTGTTGAACACAGACGTCTTTCCTGAGAAAACCCGCTCGATCTTATTTTCCGTCAGATGAGACACGCCGGCAGCGCGACTGACGAGGTCTTTGTCTGTGACCAATGTGTATCCCGTTTTTTTCAGGACTTCTTGAACTACCAGACTATCCTTACAAAAGGACCCGCTGAATAAGGTGATGACGGACATAATAGCACCCTTTCTCCTATGTAGTACTTTCCGTTAGGCGGCAAACCGTTGTCAAGGGACATCGGTCCTCTCCGCTTTCATGGTGTGCATGTTCGTGTATCTGACAAATTGCCTGTTCCTTGGTAGGAAAGATGTGATCTGCTCCGATTTTTTCAAATAGAAAGGTGCGCTTGAGCACTTTAATAACTGGTTCGTTGACCCCGCTAAGGGAAATATCCACACCGGCACTTCTTACCCGGTCCACCAGCAGGGACAATACCTCCTCTCCGGAGGCATCCATATCGTTAATCCCGTCGCAGGCGATTACGATGTGTCTCAAGTCCTTTTTGTTTCTCATGCGTTCGGCAATCTTATCTTCCAGGTAACTGGCGTTGGCAAAGAAGAGCGGGCCGTCGAAACGCACCAGGTCGATATGGGCGCATTCCTGGAGGCGAGCCGTCACCGAATCACGCAACGCCTTGTCATGATCCAAAGACAAAGAGGCTACCGTGGGCCGCATACTCTTGTAGAGAAAAACCAGCAGTGACAATACCACGCCGATCATAATCCCTTTGTCCAGATGGGGGGCGAAGACCAGGGTAAAAACGAAAGATAAGATCGAGATCGCTCCGTCATACCACTGGACTTTCCAGGCATGGATGAACCCTGATACGTTAATTAAACCGATGACAGCCATCATGATGACGGCGGCCAGAACCGATTGCGGGAGATGATAGAGCAGAGGGGTAAAAAAGAGAAGGACTACAACGACGGAAAGGCTGGTGAACACACTCGACAGACCCGATACGCCTCCCGCCTGAAGGTTCACCGCCGATCGAGAAAAAGACCCTGAGGTGGGATAGCTTTTCCCCACAGCCCCCAGCATGTTGGCAAGGCCTTGGCCGATGAGTTCCTGATTTGGGTCGATGCGCTGTCCCGTTTTGGCGGCCATGGCTTTTGCAATGGAAATGGCTTCCATAAACCCCAGCAGGGAAATGATGGCACAGAAAGGAAGCAGGTGTAAAATGACCTTGAAATCGACATTGGGGACGGACAGTGTCGGCAGGCCCTGGGGGACCACTCCGACGACAGCGCCGCCTCCCATCATGACCAGCCTGTCTTCTGCCAGGGGTTTGTTGCCGACCTTGATACGCCACGTGCGGCCATCGGATTCCATCTCCTCGGAATACTCATCCTTGGGATAGAAGACCAGGGCCTCCTCGGCCGTTTTGACGCCGACAAATAAAACATCTCTGATGGCTTCTCTCAATTCGTGCGCCTTGATCTTGAATCGCTCCATGTTGATGGCCACGATGCTTGCGTCGTGTTGGGCATCCAGTACGGATAACTGTTCATGGCTTTCTCTGGCGCGTTCCACGGCGGTGCCGGCACTGGCCCGTTCTATACCCAGGTGTTTTATTTCATCAACGGTTTGATTGAAACTGCGGATCTGCGTCTGCACCTGTGTCGAGCCGATAGCAGAAATGTCAACCGTCGTGTCGTGTTCAAAGCCCATGGCCCAGGAAATAGTGGTGGTCAACGCCACGGCCACAAGCACATTCGGAATGCGAGGCGACACCTTTCTAAGCCCATACATGACACCGAATGCCAGAAGCCCCATGAACAGCGTAGGCCAATGGGTGTAGTGGAAAGCCGCCTCGACAACATGGATGATCGTCTCATAGTGGTGGGTCGCTTTATCCACGTAGACCCCAAACATCTTGGAGAGTTGGGAGGATGCGATGATGATTGCCGCAGCATTTGTAAAACCGTTGACAACCGGGTGGGAAAGAAAATTGATCACCAAGCCGAGCCTCAGCACCCCGAGGGAAAGCTGAAATACACCGACCATCAACGCAAGCAGAATCGCATAGGCAATGTACCCTTCGCTTCCTGCTGTGGCCAGCGGCTCCAAGGAGGCCGAAGTCATGAGGGAAACCACTGCCACGGGGCCGGTGGCCAGTTGGCGGCTCGATCCAAAAAGCGCAGCAACCATAGGCGGCAAGAAGGAGGCGTACAGGCCGTAATATGCTGGCATTCCGGCCAATTGGGCATAGGCCATGGACTGGGGAATGAGCACCAGCGCAACGGTCAAGCCGGAAATGAAATCATCCTTAAAACTATTCAGCTTGTAGCCATGAAACCATTCAATAAACGGAAAAACTTTTGTCAACATAGCCTGTAATCACTCCATATTATTCTGGCTTTCAACTATTCTACAACATGCTTCTCCCAATTCTCCGTAAAGCGTTCCCGCGTCGTACAGGTGGAAGGTATTCAACCTGGCGAGCCCGTCAACCATGGCAAAAATAATCAATGCAGCTTTTCGCGGCGGCATTTTCCGAATGGAACCGTCTTTCTGTCCGCGAACGATGGGCCGTTCAAATATATCCACCAGACTGTTAAACAGGGCCTCAAGATGGACACGACAAGTCGCGTTGACCCTGGCCAGTTCGTGGGCGTCGTGCCGGTGCAGCAGGAGGAAGCGGTTTTCCATACTCTCCACCACGTTGATGTAGAATGAAACCGTTTCTTGGAGCATTTCGAGCCCTGATGGAAACGCCATTTCCCCGAGATATTGGTCGAACTCTCGAAGTATTTCATCCTTTGTGTGTTCCAGGATGGATATAAAGAGATGCTCCTTGTTCTTGAAATGGTAGAAAATAGTGCCTTCAGCGGTACCCGTGGCTTTGGAAAGATCGGATATGGAAGTATCCTTAAAGCCCTTTTCTGCAAAGAGGAGGGTGGCAGTTCGGAGGATGAGATCTTTCTTTTTCATGGGCATAAGTTCTTTTGATTCAAAAACTGACTGAGCGCTCACTCAGTTTTTAATCCTTTCTCCGGAAAATGTCAACAAAAAAAACAAAAAAGATGCAAAAAGTCGCTATTAGTTTACTTAAAGCGTAAAATCAGCAGGTTACGCGATATGGTTTTTGGTCCCTGTCTTTTTGGACTTGATCAAGGCAGTTGTGTCTGGGGCGTGCCTGTACGGCGGAATAGCTTTGTGGGATCATGTTTATGGACAAATTGTGCGGAAGGAATCCGAAAAATTCAATTATATCCCTTTGGCCAAGGACCGGAACGTAGGGTGAGAATGGGGGGCCACGAAAAGCAGGCCGAGCGGCCCGGAACCGTGGCGGTCAATCCGAAAACGAGACGACTACAGGATTTCTACGGGCTGTATGTCGAAAATCAAATCTTTGCCGGCCAAGGGGTGATTGGCGTCCAACGTTACGGTGGATTCCGAAACACTGGCCACTGTGACCACGACTGTTTGACTGTCAGGCCGATTGAATTGTAACTGCTGACCGACCTCTGGGTTCAAATCAGCCGGGAACTGGCTTCGATCTACCTCTGTTAGCATTTCCGCATTGTGTTGGCCATAGGCCTCGTCTGCGGGAATGTTGACGGTTTTCGATTCGCCAGCGCTCATACCGATCACTGCTTGTTCAAAGCCAGGGATTAACTGGCCCCTGCCAATCGTAAACTCCAAAGGGTCTCGGTCAGCAGAGGTATCGAATACCGTACCATCCTCGAACTTGCCAGTGTAATGAACCTTAACGGTGTTACCATCTTCTACCTGGGCCATTGTTTTCCCTTTCCACTCTTGGGCTAGGCTATTGTCTGTTCTATTCAAGAAATCTCTCTATCTTTGCTTTTTGTTTCACTTTTTCGAGATACAGACTGACTTCTTTCTTTACCTTGTCCTGCTTTAGATATTCCCCGAGTCTGTCTTTTGCTTCCTCGTAAGGGATCGTGCT
>DAOUWN010000103.1 GCA_030667105.1 Deltaproteobacteria bacterium | reverse complement strand
CCGATTTCTTGAACTTGATCGAACGAGAATTGATAATACGAAAGGGGAATTAGGGCTATGGCTATGGGAAACAGCAACAGCCCTTTCATGTCGGATATCAACGTTACACCCTTGGTGGATGTTATGTTGGTCCTCCAATCCGGCCCAATGGTCCGTTTTGTTCTGTTGCTTCTAGTGTTCTTCTACATTACCTCATGGGCCATTATATTCTACAAATACCGCTTCATAAAAAAGGCAAGAAAAGAATCGGCCTATTTTCTCGACCTGTTATGGAACAGACGCAGCCTATCGGAGGCATTTGCAGCCTCAAAGAAACTCCGGTACAGCCCTCTGGCGCGGATATTTCGTGTTGCGTACGTTGAGCTCAGAAAGGTGAAAAGCCCGCAGCCGGCCTCAACAGATACTGAAAAGGAGGAAAAATTGAAGTCAAATCAAGACATGGCGGCTCTTGATAACATAAAGCGGGCGCTCCGGCGAGCCTTGAACGTGGAACTCACCGAATTGAACAAGGCCGTCCCTTTTCTGGCAACAACGGGAAATACAACTCCTTTTATTGGGCTTTTCGGCACAGTATGGGGGATAATGAATGCCTTTCGAGGCATCGGCCTCAAGGGCTCTGCCAGCTTGGCCGTTGTGGCGCCAGGTATCTCTGAGGCGCTGATCGCCACGGCTGCCGGACTGGCTGCTGCGATACCGGCGGTAGTCGCCTATAACTATTTTGCCAATAAGATTCGCGTCCTGGAATCGGAAATGCACAATTTTTCGGCCGATTTCTTGAACTTGATCGAACGAGAATTGATAATACGAAAGGGGAATTAGGGCTATGGCTATGGGAAACAGCAACAGCCCTTTCATGTCGGATATCAACGTGACACCCTTGGTGGATGTTATGTTGGTCCTCCTCATTATTTTCATGGTGACTGCCCCCATGATGATGCAAGGGGTAAATGTATCATTGCCCCAGACGACCCCCAAACCCCTGACGGCAGAAAAGGACCATCTGACCGTAACCGTGGACCGCAGCCAGCAAATCTACATCAATGACTACAAAGTGGCGCTGGAAGCCCTTCAAGAAAAAATGAAAAAGATCCTGGAGGGTCGTCCGGACCAGAAAGTTTACCTGCGGGCAGACAAAAGCGTTCCTTACGGCGTTGTGGTGCGAGTGATCTCTGAAGTAAAAAACGCTGGCGTGGAACGACTCGGAATGGTTACGGAACCCTTGAAAGAGACGGCCAAGAGGAGATGAGTTTTGCGAATAAGCCACTGTCCGAATCCTCTCTCCATAGTTCTCCGGACCGCAGCTTTTGCCACCCAGGATCGTGAGCAAAGCGGGTTGAGCTCATGGTTACCCATCCCGAAGCTCTAAGCCAACGCGCTTACGCTGACCGAGCATGGACGGGCATGATAGTCCTTTCCGTTCTTTGCCACGTCCTGTTCTTCTCGGGGGTGATGTTTTTGCCGGAATTACGATTTACTACCCCCGGTATACCATCTGCCGTTGAGGTTGATCTTGTGAGTCTGCCTGCGGCCACACGACTTGCGAAACCGCCTCTGGGTCAAGCGCAAGTGCCCCCGCAGGTTAAGACAAGACCGGTAAAGCCTTCTGAAAAGGTCTCATCGGTGGAACGTGCGAAAAAGCCCAAACCTGTTCAGGTCAAAAAAACAGTGGAATTTGACGCGCCTCCATCAGGGGAGGACGTCTCCTTGGCCTCAAAACCATTACGGGTCAAGCGATCACTGAAAAAAAAGACCTACAATGTATCAAAGGTCATTACAAGGGCGATCGCGAAAATCGAGAAACAAGCCCCGGAGTCAAGACCCAGTACGGTGCTTCAGGCCATTGATGAGTTAAAGAAGAAGGATCAGGGCACGACAGGAACCGTGACAACCGGTGATGGTCCTGCCAGAGATGACATCGGCAAAAAGAACCTGGAGCTTCTCGACATTTACAATGCAGAAATCTGGTATCTGATCCAGAAGAACTGGGCCTTTTCTGAAGAGATGGCTGGAGGCCGCACAAATCTGGAAGGGATCATAATTGTGAAGATCATGAGGGACGGCGAGATACGGGATATCTGGTTCGAAAGCAGGTCAGGCAACAGCTATTTTGATGATTCTGTTCTGAAGGCAGTAAAAAAGTCGAATCCCTTGCCGGCGCTCCCTGATGGGTTTCTCGGCCCGTACTACGAGGTGGGCATTAGGTTCAACCCTTCTGAGTTGCAAAGGAGGCCTTAATCGCATCATGCAAAGGGCTAGCCACGTGGTCATACATCTCCTCCTGGGACTTGCCGTACCGCTGCTGCTGATCTGCTCAAGCATCCCTTGTCAGGCACGTGTCTATATCGACATCACCGCCCCCTATCTTCGCAAGATTCCCACTGCCGTGCCGTTTTTCAAAGAGGTGGGCGCCGGGAACAAACATAATGAGTTCGCTGAGACCTTTGCGAACCTCCTTGCAGAAACCATAGATTTTACAGGCTTCTTTAAGATTTTGGACAGAGGGAGTTTCCTGGAGGATCCTCAACAATCCGCCCTTATGGAGCACACAATCAATTTCAAGAACTGGACAGATGTGGGCGCTGAACTCCTGATCAAGGGTGGATTCGAATATCAAGAAGACATCCTTAAGGTGGAGCTTCGCCTCTTCGACACCTTTGGAGGCCGCCTCATAGTCGGCAAGCGGTATACAGGCCACCTGAAGGATCACCGACGCATGATCCGTCGTTTTTCAAACGACCTGATTCGCCGTCTCACCGGCCATGAGGGGATTTTCAATACACAGATCGCATTTGTATCGACAGCAGCAGGGCACAAGGAGATCTTCGTCGCCGATTTTGACGGATACAACCCGAAGCAGTTTACAGATACCGGGGCCATAACGCTTTTTCCTGCCTGGTCCTCGGATGGCAGATGGCTTGCCTATACAGACTACGCGCGAGGTAAACCTGATCTTTATATAAAAAACATAAAAGAACGACGGGGCACGGTTACCTCTTTTAAGGGTTCAAATATCACGCCGTCATGGGTTCCGGGGGAGTTTTCCCTGGCGGCGTCCCTTTCCCACGAAGGGAATCCATCGCTTTATCTGCTTACAGGCAAAGGAAAGATTATCAAAAGGTTAACCCACCATTGGGACATTGATGTTTCCCCCGCCTGGTCACCAGACGGCAAGGCGCTTGCTTTTGTCTCCAACCGGTCAGGATCACCTCAGATATACATTAAGGACATGGAAGACGGGGAAGTCCGGAGGCTCACATTTGAAGGCAATTACAATACGGCCCCCGAATGGTCTCCGCGGGGCGACTATATAGTCTATTCAGGATTGGTTCGAGATAATGGGACAAACATCTATATTGTTTCCACAGACGGGGGAGAGCCCATTCAACTGACCCGAGACGCCGGCAACAATGAATCGCCAACCTGGTCGCCGGATGGCAGTCTCATTGCCTTTTGTTCCACCAGAGAAGGAGCGTCCAGGATCTACGTAATGAATGCCAATGGTTCAAACCAGCGTCGTCTGCTGACGCTTCAGGGAGAGCAGACAGACCCCAGTTGGTCACCACGCCTTTCCGGCTATTGAAGGGACCGAAAATTTGTGCAAGTTGGTCATTGACTTTTTTCAGACTTTCAAATAATTATAAAACCAATACAGCATATTGGGGGATATTGTTTAGATCTTGTTTCTACTTGAAAGGAGGTAAACCGTATGACAAAGAAATTTTGGGTAGGTTTGGCACTTGTGTTGATTGTTCCTGGGCTCATGTTTGCAACTTCCTGCGCCAAGAAGAAGATCGAATCCGAGCCTGGAGTGGTCACAATCGAAGAGGAGCCCGTAACAGAAGGCGTAACGGCTGATGACGAACGGGCAAGGCGAAGGGCCTTAGAAGAACAGCGTATCAGCGAAGAGCGTTTGCGCGAACAGGCCAAAGCGCGCAGAGAGCGTGCTGAACTGGAGGAATTCCAGAACGAGCACATCTATTTTGAATTTGACAAATCCAGGCTCCTTCCTGAATCAAAGGAAATCCTCAGAAATAAAGCAAAATGGCTGATGGCTCATCCGGACGTCTCGGTGATCATCGAAGGTCATTGCGACGAAAGAGGAACGAGCGAATACAATATGGCCCTTGGGGACCGACGCGCTCAGAGCGCCAAGAGCTATCTGGTCGATCTTGGAATTGGATCCCGACGGCTGATGACCATCAGTTATGGAGAAGAGAGACCTCTCGACCCAAGTCACAACGAGAGGGCTTGGGACAAAAACAGACGGGACCAGTTTGTCATAGAGTAACCGTTCACAGTTCTCCGTTTTCCGTTCACCGGCTGGCAGAGAACGCCAGCAAGGACCGGGTATTGACGATGGTCGCACAACGGGTAAGCCGCAGCCTGATATCCGCGAAAGTATTACTATGGGCTCAAAAACCGTAAAGAGTTGGTTAGGACTCCTGGCCGTCGCACTGGTTGTGGGCGGCTGTGCCCTGCAGGACGATCTGGTCACCGTCGACAATCGCCTCACGGCCCTGAAACAAAGGGTTTCGAAACAGGACAAAAAGGTTGAGGCTATTCACTCCGAGATTGCCCGTTATCACGAGGAACAAGTAAAATCAGATGAGGCTATTCGGAGCAAGTATGCCAACCTCCATGCCCTGATAAGAGACTTGAGACATGAGATAGCAATCCTTCGCGGTCATTTGGAAGAGAGCCAATACGACGCTCAGCAAAAGCTGGGCACGGTGACCGAGCGTGAGAAGCGCTGGAAGGAGCTGGAAAAATCTCTTCAAAGCAGTCTTGACCGGATTGTTCGACTGGAAGAATACCTGGCCATGGAACCTTCGGAAAAGCTGGTTTCTTCGGGGCCGGAGAAGACTGGGACGGACCAGGGAAAACCATCGGCCTCAAAAACGCCAGATGAGATTTACGCCGGGGCCAAACAGGAGTTTGACAAAGGAGAGTACGAGGCTGCTCGCGAGCTGTTTCAGAGCTTTTTGAAACAGTACCCGAAATCCGAAGACGCCGACAATGCTCAGTTTTGGATTGGAGAGATTTACTATCGCGAGAAATGGTATGAAAAGGCCATATTGGAATATCAGAGGGTGATTGAGACCTACCCCAAGGGAAACAAAACTCGCAGCGCCCTGCTGAAGCAGGGGTACGCGTTTTTGAATCTGGGGGACAAAGATAACGCCAGGCTCATCCTGAAAGAACTGATTCGCAAGTATCCGGATTCCAATGAGGCAAAGATCGCCAAAGAGAAGTTAAAGAGATTTCAATGACAGACAAACACAAAATATGACCCTTGAAACCTCCACTCAAGGTCATAGGCATAGATCCGGGTTTGGCTGATACCGGTTTCGGGATCGTGGAGGGAACCGGCTCCCGAATAGGCGAGTATTGCTTCGGCACGATTCGAACCTCCAAGATTGATGTCTTGGCCAGCCGATTGAATCATATTTTTTCTGAACTCTGCTCCATTCTGGATTCCGAAAAGCCCAACCTCGTTGTCATTGAAGATGTCTTTTCTCTTAACCGATACCCCAAATCGGGTATCGCACTTGGGAAGGTCTGCGGTGTCATACTGGTGGCAGCCGCTCAACGTGGCGTGCAGAGCATTGAACTTCCTGTGCGGGAAGTGAAACGCGTCCTGACCGGAAACGGCAAAGCCACCAAAGCGCAGATGGAAAGAGCGGTCAGGCATTTTCTGAAAAGACAAAGCGCTATTTCCCCGTCCCACGCCTCTGACGCACTGGCCCTTGCCCTGGTCGGTCTCTTCAGGCATCTTCAGGTCCACAGGAGCAGGACATGATCGGTTATCTCGAAGGGAAATTGCTAAAGAAAGAAAAGGACCGCATACTCCTTTTGACCAACCAGGTCGGCTACGAAATACTCCTGCCCGCAATTGTCAGAGAATCCATTGATTCCAAAAAGATCGGCGAAGAACTTGCTTTACACATCTACTATCATCAGACGGAACGGCAACCTAAGCCGACCCTTATAGGTTTTAACCTTGAAGCGGAGAGGGAATTCTTCCGGTATTTCATATCAGTGGAAGACATTGGGCCAATGAAAGCCGTTCAGGCGCTCACCGTTTCAGTTCGCGACCTTTCCAGGGCCATAGAGTCCAGGGATACGGCCTATCTGAAGAAATTGAAAGGGATCGGGAACCGTACAGCGCAGAAAATTCTGGCGACCCTGGAAGGCAAAATGGCCAAGTTTGCCCTAATCCGGGGGGCCGAGAAACCCACCGAAGCCGTCCCATTGGAAGATTTCAAAGAACGGGTCCATGACGTCATGGTAAAACAACTGGGGCACAAGGCAAGGGAGGCCAAAGAGATGATCGTTGCTGCATTAAAAAGAAATAGCAACATCAACACAGCCGAAGAGCTCTTTGAAGAGGTCTATCGCGGTGAGGCCATTTGATGGGAGACCAGGATTCCGGAAAAAGTCTAGCAGTTGATGTGAACACTGGCGGAGTGTCCCGTGACAAGGTCGACCATCAAGAGGAAACATCAGAATTTATCAGCCTCAGGCCCAAGAGCTTGAGGGAATATATAGGTCAAGCAAAGGTTATAGAGACCCTCGCTATTGCCATTGAGGCTGCGCTTCAGCGGAAGGAGCCACCGGATCACATCCTCTTTCATGGCCCCCCTGGCCTGGGAAAGACAACCCTTGCCCATATCATTGCCGAGGAGATGGGAGTAAACCTTACGGTGACCAGTGGTCCAGCCCTGGAAAAGGGTGGAGATCTGCTGGGCATCCTGACCCATCTGGAAGAAGGGGACGTACTCTTTATTGATGAGATGCACCGCATTCCGAGAGTGGTTGAAGAATTTCTCTATCCGGCCATGGAAGATTTTGCAGTCGATTTTATCTTTGACAAAGGCGTTCATGCAAGAAGTCACCGGTACCGCCTGGAACGTTTTGTTCTGGTGGGCGCCACCACCCGGGCAGGGTCACTCTCTGCCCCGCTGCGTGAACGCTTCGGCATATTCAGGACACTTGATTTCTACTGTGAAGACGACCTTGTTCGGATCGCAAAACGTTCGGCAGCCATTCTGGATGTCAAAATCGATACTGACGGGGCGTATGAGATCGCCCGCCGGTCTCGAGGCACCCCCAGGATCGTTAATCGGCTCTTGAAACGGGTAAGAGACTTCACCCAGGTCAGAGGCACCGGCAGCATCGACAAGGATACTGTCCACAAAGCCCTGGAGCTAGAAGGGGTGGATGAAAAGGG
>DAOUWN010000109.1 GCA_030667105.1 Deltaproteobacteria bacterium | reverse complement strand
GGCTATACCAAAGACCAACTGACCATTGGGTTGGGAGATGCCAACCTTGGGCTTGGATGTGGAAACCCTCTTGCCATTGCTGACCTACAACCAGGCGAGCAGGTTATCGACCTAGGAAGTGGCGCTGGATTCGATGCATTCCTTGCCGCGAAAAGCGTTGGACCAGAGGGAAAGGTTATCGGCGTAGACATGACGCTTGAGATGATAAGCAAAGCTCAAGAAAACGCCGAACGGCTTGATGTCGAAAATGTTGAGTTCAGACTGGGAGAAATAGAACACTTGCCCGTTGAGGACGATTCAGCGGATGTCGTTCTTTCAAACTGCGTGATCAATCTTTCACCTGATAAGAGGGCTGTTTATGGAGAAATCTTCAGGATCCTCAAGCCAGGTGGCCGAATTAGCATCTCTGATGTTTTACGTTCGAGAGATATCCCAAAGGATCTCAAAGAGGACCCTTCCGCTTACACCGGCTGAATTGCAGGAGCAATCTCACCCGACGAGGTGAGACAGATTCTGAACAGGTTGGGCTTTGAATCCGTTTCCATCACAAGGAAAGAGAACAGTGAAGAAATAATTAAGAACTGGAATTTCAAGGAGGGCACTGAACATCTTGTATTTTCCGGCTACATAACAGCACGAAAACCGACTACTAAAAAGTGTTGATGACTACGAAAATGACAAAAAAATGTAATGCAGCCGACATAAAAACCATTGTCACATTGCCCATTGGCGAGTGCAGAAAGAAATTGGCCCAACTGTCCAAGGGGCTTGCCCATCCTGCACGTGTTGAGATTGTGGGTATGCTTGCCAATCGTCCATCGGATGCGAAATGTGTTTGTGGCGACATTGTAGATGCACTTCCTCTTGCACAGTCCACTGTCTCCCAGCACCTGAAAGTTCTTAAAGAAACGGGTTGGATAAAGGGTGAAATCGATCGCCCCCGTGTTTGCTACTGTCTAGTTAATGGTATCGTCGAGTATTATGTAACCCTAATGGAACAATGTCTTAAAGAAATCTGAAGACTTGGCTCACTGAGAATGGAAAACCAACTGGTTCTTAAAGGAAAAAACAGCCTTCTATTTTGACAATACCGTTCACGTCCACAAGTCCGATAGGGATAGCTGTCCCGTCTACGACAACGGGGACAAAGTATCCGTGATCATTGCCGGAGCCACCGCCAATGATCACGGATCCTTCCCGCCCCTACCGCTCAAAGAGTCTTTGAACCAGTGTTGGGTGTTGGTACAGATTTTAACCAGCATAAGCATTACGGGTACTTCAATGAGTACGCCCACAACAGTGGCCAAGGCCGCCCCGGAAGATAGACCGAAGAGCATCGTGGCCGTAGCGATAGCCACCTCGAAATGGTTGGAGGCCCCAATTATTGCTGCCGGCGCTGCATCCTCATATCGGAGTTTGAAAAGACGGGCCAGTGCGTATCCCAAACAGAAAATCAGCATCGTCTAAATGAACAGCGGGATAGCGATCCACAGGATGGTGAGCGGGTTGGCGACAAGGACCTCTCCTTTAAAGGAGAACAGCAGCACCAGGGTGATCAGAAGAGCAATGATTGTAATGGGTGTGAGTACATGAAGAAACCTTTCCTTAAACCAGACCTCACCCTTGGCAGCGATAATCCACTTGCGCGACAGGTACCCGGCGACGAGAGGCAAGGCCACATAAATGCCGATGGAAAGCAATAGCGCCTGCCAGGGCACGGGCAAGCGGCCTACGCCCAGCAGAAATCCGCCTAGGACACCGTAAAGGACGAGCATAGTCAGTGAATTGATAGCCACCATCACCAGCGTAAGGCTGTCATTGCCTCTTGCCAGATATCCCCAGACCAGGACCATGGCTGTGCATGGAGCGATCCCAAGCAAAATACAGCCGGCCAAATAGCTGCGCCACAACGGAACTTCCAGCATCTTTACGCCATCCGCCAGCACAACTGTGCCAGCGCCGTGGGTGGCGCCCACGGAAAGATCCAAACCGAAAGGCATCTTTACAAGGTCCACGGCTTCGGGGCCTATAAATCCGTAGAATAGCGTGCCGAGGAAAAACAGGGCGATTCCATACATGGTAAACGGTTTGATGCACCAGTTGACGAACAGGGTTAAGAACACGGGCTTGCCACTTTTACCGGCTTTAATCACCTCCCCGAAATCGATTTTTACCATGATTGGGTACATCATGAAAAAAAGGCAAACTGCAATGGGTATGGAGACCACTGGAGCACCCTTGACGTAAATGGCCAAGCCATCCAAATATTGGGCGACCCCCGGGGCGATCTTGCCCAATAGGATACCGGCGATGATACATAGCACCACCCAGACAGAGAGGAAGCGTTCGAAGATGCTGGTCATTTTTCGATCATTGGCTTGGTGGGCATCGCTACGCATATTCTGCTTACTCCTTACTAGACGTTTTTTAGAGATTGGCGGACACTGTTTAGTGACCTCGGATACGCTTTGGCATTCCCCTCAAAGTTTAGCCAGTTTCACATGAACCGGCTCGAAGCTGTCGGCGGCACAACACTTCCGGGTCTATTTTCAAAATCTCTTCAAGCCTCTGCTTGTCAGCCTGCACCTGCAGATCACTGCGTGTAGATCCAATAATCCATTGCAACGCGTCTTTCACGCAAGCAGGCGCTTGGATTCCCGCCAGCCGGTAGTACATCCATCGCCCATCTTTGCGACCTACGGTCAAGCGGGCATTTTTCAAAATGGAGAGGTGTTTAGATACGGTCGAAGGCGCCAGATCCAACAACTCAATGAGCTGGCACACGCAAAGCTCTCGCCCTTCCAGTGCTGCTATGATCCGAAGCCGGTTTTCGTCAGCCAGAGCCTTTGTTATAGTCATTAATTCGATCATGTAATTCTATAATTCGCCACATAACGAAATATTCAGATTTTTATACGGATACGATTCACCCTGTCAACCATTTAGTTGTCAACCTAATGTCACGGATTCCTGACTTGACATTCCGGCCAAGCAATAGTATATTCAAATTCACTTATATATGCGGAGGGCAAGAATGAAGGTGTTTATAAAAATAATGAAGGCACTTTCCGATCCGAATCGACTCAAAATCGTCAAAATGCTTCAACACAGGACGCTGTGCGTGTGTGAAATCCAAAACGCTCTCGGAGGATCCCAACCGAACGCGTCAAACCATCTGAAAATACTCGAAGATGCCGGCCTGGTTGAATCTCATAAGGATGGGTTATGGGTGAACTATCACCTTGCGGATGGGAAGACCAGTCCATACGTAGCAAGCCTCTTGGGAAATCTCCGCCATTGGTTGGACGACGACCCTCAGATTGCAGAGCTCGTGAAAAAAGTTCCTGATTTGGATCGGGAAAAGATCTTGCGGGACTAATTTTTTTTGTGTCAGCTATATCAATAAATAAAAATATATAGATTTAATATAAGGAAATCTTTGAAAAAGGACTAAACGATGAAGGAACGTACCAAACTTGCTTTGATTGTCTTGGTTTTCGGGGTTGCCTATTACGTGCCATGGAGTTCACCGAGAATCCGCCAATCAGGCCTTGAAGCCTTTATGATGCTCCAAGAATATGCCCGTGAGCACGTCCTCACCTGCCTGATCCCGGCTTTTTTCATCGCAGGGGCCATTGCCGTGTTTGTGTCTCAAGCTTCAGTTCTTAAGTATTTCGGGGCCCAGGCCAAGAAAATTTTATCTTATTCTGTGGCTTCTATATCAGGTGCCATTTTGGCTGTCTGTTCCTGTACTGTTTTGCCTCTTTTCGCTGGAATCTATACACGAGGAGCAGGAATCGGCCCTGCCACCGCGTTTTTATACTCCGGTCCTGCCATCAATGTCCTTGCTATTTCGCTGACCGCCAGAATTCTGGGGTGGCAGCTTGGCCTGGCGCGAGCCATCGGCGCAGTGGTATTTGCGGTCATTACTGGTTTAGTCATGGCCTTTGTTTTTCGAAAGGATGACGCAGCACGCGCAGGCGGAGAGATTTATGTGCCTGATGAAGGTGAAAAAGGACGCACGCTGGCGCAAGACGGGCTTTACATGTTGACCATGGTTCTGATCCTTGTTTTCGCAGCTTTTGCCAAGCCGGCAGCGGGTTCGACGGGATTGTGGCCGGCTATTTTTGCTGTCAAGTGGCATATCACGGTGGCATTGCTCGTCGTGCTCGGTTTCATGATCAAAGCCTGGTTTACAAAAGATGAACGGGTGAGTTGGGTCCAGTCTACCTGGGGTTTCATGAAGCAGATCTTTCCCCTTTTGGGTGCAGGGGTGCTCGTTGCCGGATTTATGCTGGGCCGTCCCGGTCATCCCGCCCTCATCCCAGAGCACTACATCCAGACTCTGGTAGGAGGCAATTCCGTGTGGGCCAACCTATTTGCCGCAGTCTCAGGCTCCCTCATGTACTTTGCCACCTTGACCGAAGTGCCCATCCTGCAAGGCCTTATCGGTGCAGGTATGGGAAAAGGACCAGCCTTGGCTCTACTTTTGGCCGGTCCCGCGCTGTCGCTACCCAATATGCTCGTCATAGGGGGGATCATGGGGGCCAAGAAGACCGCTACGTTTTGCGTCGTTATTGTCATCCTTTCGACCATCGCCGGCATGTTGTACGGGGCGATTTCAGGCTAGGGATAAAAAACATGGCCCAAGATGACATCACAAGGATTAGGGCTGGGTCATGTCAGTCGGGTCCATCCCTTCTAAAGAGATGATTAAGAAATGGCTCCGAGAGCTTAAGTAAAACCCAAGATACTTTAAGGAGGATGAAATGGAAATCAAAGTATTGGGACCAGGATGTCCCAAATGTCAGAAAACAGCAGACAACGTCAAACAGGCCGTGAGTGAAGCGGGCGCGGATGCCAGTGTAGACAAAGTGACCGACGTCATGGAAATCGCCAAGTTCGGCGTATTTGGCACGCCGGCGGTGGTCATCGATGGGGATGTGAAGGCCGTTGGCAAAATTCCGTCGGTGGATGAAATCAAAGGATGGCTTAGCAAGTAACATGGATCGCTGTGGTGGTTGAATGTCGTGAAGACTTTTCTCCAAGTAATGAAGGCCTTTTCCAACCCTAATCGTCTTTCTTCCGCCTGTTGCTGAAACCGTCGAGATTTGAAAAAAATGGTTGGTGCTCGAGGAAATGAACAGATCGGATCAAAAACGGCATGGCAGGCTTGCTTGATAGTGTTTTTAGCGGTCGTGGCAGGGCTTGGAGTCAATCAGGTCCGCAGTGACCGATTACCCCTGATCGGGGATTGGTCCCAAGAGGCCCGACTTAAAACAGCGGCTGGACAAAGCGTGGCCGTCACTTTGGATGAGGCTAAAGGGCTTTTTTCCTCAGGCCGGGCAGTATTTCTTGATGCTAGGTCTTCCGCGGACTACGAGCAAGGCCATATCGCGGGAGCCCTCTGCCTTCCTTGGCAGGAGTTTGAGGACTTCTTTGATCGGGTTATTCCTGATGTGCCGTTGGATGCTACGGTTGTTGCCTATTGCGATGGTGAAATCTGTGATTTGAGCAAACATCTTGCTGAAGAACTGCACAATATGGGCTACGAAAAGGTCCGAGTCCTGGTAAACGGGTGGAGTGTGTGGCAGGAAGCAGACCTGCCTGTCGAGCAGGGTTTGGAGGAAATGTCCGGCATCAACACGAGGTATTGATGATAACGAAAATTGGAATATCTGATGAGTGAACAAGTCGTATCGGAAAGTTGCAGCATAAAGCGATGGGAGGTAGCGGGCAAATTGACACTCATTGTTCGGTTGATTTTGGGGGCCGTGTTTGTCTTTGCCAGCATCGATAAGATACGGCATCCTGAGGCATTTACCGAGTTGGTCTACAACTACCAAATCCTTCCGGATCAGCTTATCAATATATCTGCCATCTTGCTCCCATGGCTTGAATTGCTTTTAGGGGGGTGCCTGCTGGTAGGGGTGTGGTTGCCCGGAGCGGTTATTCTAGGAAACATGCTTCTGGTTACCTTTTTTGGTTCTCTTCTCTTCAACATCGCCCGCGGGCTTGACATCAACTGCGGATGTTTCAGCACGAGCACAGAACATGTGGGGGGCACAACCATGGCCTGGTATGTGCTGCGCGATTCAGTTTTTTTGCTCTTGGGAGGCCACCTTCTGTTTCGTCTCTACATCGACAAAGCCAGGAGGCAGAAGGAAGCGAGCCAATACACACACGTGGGTTTTTTCCCGCAGACTGAGGTGGAAAAAAAGATATCGGAAATGGGAGGCTTGATAGATGAGAAAAACAGCTAGTATGGCTGCCATTTGGGCAGTGTTGTTAGGGTGTGGAATCATGGCTTGCGCTGAAAGCGTAAATGGAAAACAGGGCGAGGTCCCGGTAAAGGGCGTGGTCACCATGGTGGATCTGGGCGCCCACAAGTGTATCCCGTGTAAGATGATGGCGCCCATCCTGGAAAAGCTGGAGAAAGAATACAAAGGTAAAGCCGCTATTGTCTTCATCGATGTCTGGCAAGACCGAAGCCAGGCGGGGCGCTTTGGCGTCCGGGCCATACCGACTCAGGTATTCTTCGATAAGAGCGGCAAGGAAGTGTATCGCCACGTGGGCTTTATGGCCGAGGATGCCATTGTAAAGCAGTTGGAGAAAATGGGGGTTAGTCGGCCCGCAGGGAAAAAGGGGTAAAAAACAAGGGCTCCCATTTGCCGGGTTTTAGGGATAAGATTATGGTGCAAGAGTTTCTAATTACGGTAAATCAGTGGATTGCCGGAGAGTCGGCTATTGCTGCCGTGGGTTCTTTCGTGTGGGGTGTGATCAGTGTTGCGTTGAGTCCGTGCCACATGGCCTCTATTCCTCTCATCGTTGCCTACGTTGCAGGCCAACAGAAAGTGTTAAGAGCGCGTGAGGCCGGTTATTATTCCGTGGCCTTCAGTTCGGGCCTCTTTGTCAGTATTGCCCTGGTCGGGGTGGGTTGTGCCCTGTTGGGACGGATGTTGGGCGATGTGGGCAACTACTGGCAAATCCTTGTGGGCCTTATCTTGATCTGGGTTGCACTGGGAATGTTTGGCGTGGAAAAGTGTTCCATGTCTGGGACTATGTTACATCGTCT
>DAOUWN010000168.1 GCA_030667105.1 Deltaproteobacteria bacterium | reverse complement strand
CTATAACCTCTTCTTTCATGTTGTGGTCTATGGCCTTAGCCTCGCAGGCCCGCACGCACTCCATGCACTCGCAGCAGATGCCGCAGTTGAGGCAACGGAGCGCCTCTCGCTGTGCCTCCTCTTCTGAAAAGCCAAGGTCTGCCTCAACGAAGGAAGACGCCCGTTCCTCAGGATCCCGATGCCTCGACTGCGCCCGGGCTTCCGGGGAAAGGCCTTCCGGAATCTCCTTCCAATCCTGGCCAGGGAGTTCCTGAGACGCCAACCGCTCTGCATAGAAGTCCAGATCCTCGCCTTTGATGTAGCGATCAATAGCCTCAACTGCCTTATGGCCGGCTGCCACCGCCTCAATAACCGTCGCCGGGCCGGTGACTGCATCCCCGGCAGCAAAGACATGGGGAATAGATGTCTGCATGGTGTGACGATTTACCACCATGGTATTGCGGCTGGTCAGCTCCAAACCATCCGCATCCGTAACCCAGTCTACATCAGTCTGCTGGCCGATGGCAGGAATGACCCCATCGCAGTCAATCACAAACTCGGAACCCTCCACAGGCACCGGCCGCCGTCTGCCACTCGTATCGGGCGGTCCGAGTTTAGTGCGCATGCACTCAAAGCCCGTGACCTTACCATCCGAGCCTACGACGCTTACCGGCGCAGTCAGGTAATTGATCTTGATCCCCTCGGCAAGGGCGCCCTCGATCTCTTCAGCGTAAGCAGGCATCTCTTTTTCGCTACGCCGGTAAACAACCGTAACTTCCTCACAGCCGAGTCGCTTGGCAACTCGAGCCGCGTCAATAGCCACATTTCCGCCGCCAATTATCACAACACGCCTGCCGGGCCGCTCCCGGCTGCCCAGGTTGACCTCCCTGAGAAAATCCACGGCATTTACAACACCCTCGAATTCATCCTCGCCAGGTACGTTTGATTTCATGCCGCGGTGGGCGCCAACTGCCAGAAAAACTGCGCTGAAGCCCTGATTCTTTAGATCATCGAGAGTGAAGTCCATGCCCATACGCTTGTTGGTTTCGGCCTCGACACCAAGTCGGAGAATGTGATTTATCTCCCCATCCAATGACTCCGGGGGTAACCGGTAATCCGGGATGCCTACGCGGAGCATGCCGCCCAGCACCGGAAGCGCTTCAAAGATAGTAACCTTATAGCCCTTAAGCCTGAGATAGTACGCTACCGTCAGTCCGGCAGGGCCTGAACCGACCACCGCCACTTTTTCCGGGCGCTCCTCGATCTCCGGCAGCGGGAGATCTGCCAAGTTTACCTGGTCGGCCGCAAAACGCTTCAAATCCCTAATGGCAATCGCTGTATCCACATCCATCCTTCGGCATTGAAACTCGCACGGATGCGGGCAGACGCGCCCCAGGACTCCAGGCAAAGGGAGTCGTTCCATGATTAACTGAACGGCCTCTTGATATTTGCCCTGACCAATAAGCTGGACATAGCCCTGAACATTGATGCCTGCCGGACAAGTGATGCCGCAGGGAGCCCTGTCTTTTTTGTCGATACAGAAAGTAATTGGTACGGCCTGCGGAAAGGCTCTGTAGACGGCCTTTCTTGTCCCCAAACCCTCGTCCCATTCACTTGGCATGGAGACGGGACAGACCGTGGCGCATTCACCGCAGCCTGTGCAAACGCCTTCCTTCACGTACCGTGGTTTTCTGCGAATCTTCACGGTGTAATTGCCGATGAAGCCCGATACCTCCACCACCTCGCTGTATGACAACAGCTCGATGTTCGAATTCTGTGCCACGGAGACCATCCTAGGAGTTCCAATGCAGGCAGCGCAGTCCAGTGTGGGGAAGGTCTTATCGAACTGAAGCATGTGCCCACCGATCGTGGTTTCTCTCTCTACCAGATATACCTTATGTCCGGAGGCGCCAATGTCCAGCGCTGCCTGCATACCGGTAATGCCGCCACCCACTACCATGATGTCGGGATGCACACTCACCTCACGGTGGGGAAGAGGCTCATTAAAGTTCACCCGGTTGATAGCACCTGCCACCAGCGTTTTTGCCTTCCTGGTCGCCTTATCCTCATCCTCGGTCACCCAGGAAACATGCTCGCGAACAGAAGCCATCTGGAACACGTAAGGGTTGAGTCCTGCCCGCTGGCAGGCGCCCTGAAAGGTCTTTTCGTGGAGTCTTGGCGAACATGAGGCCACAACGACCCTGTTAAGGTTGAATGCCTTAATGTCCTTTTCAATCATCTCTTGGCCCGGGTCTGAACACATGAACTTGTAATCTCGCGCCACCACCACATTCTTCAGCCCCCTGGCGAATTCTGCCACCTCTTCCACGCGGACCCTATAGGCAATGTTGATCCCGCAATGACAGATATAAAACCCGATTCTCGTAGCCATCATTCAACCCCTGTAGTTCATATAGAATAGTTGAGCCCGAATGCTAACGGGTAATGTCGAATATCCACATGGATACTGGATATGCGACGTTTATTGGCTTTGAACAATGTACATATAAATTTTTATATAAATCCCAATCTGATTGAGATGTCAACAAAAGAATTCGACTGGCTCTGTTCTGGTCAAAAGGGACTGCATCAAGTTTGATGATCCCGTAAAAAGTCAAAAATCCCCCTCTCCCTCAATGGGAGAGGGTTGGGGGAGGGGAAATGGGATTTTTTACGACCACATCGAGTTTTGAGGATCAACGAGAAATCAGACGTGCCATTTTCTCGCTTTAAAGGCGGACTGTAGGATGCCCAAAGGTTGTTCTACATTTTCCATAGAAAAGCAACCGGAGGGATAAACCCTTTGTGCCTGTAAACTGCTGCGGTACCCTTTCTGGGAAGATTTTCAAAACCACGCTGTTCGGCCACGAGATTGGAGCCTCTATTTTTCTATCTTTGGCAAAGAGACAACAAAAGCACTTCCTTTTCCGAGTTCACTTGATACAGAGATTGTGCCTGAATTAGCCTCAATTATCTTTTTGGTAATCGAGAGTCCCAACCCCGTGCCTTCTGTCTCTTTGGCCTTAACGCGATAAAAGTCATCAAAGATAAATGGGAGGTCTTTTTCTGAGATTCCAATACCTGTGTCTGAAACCTCTACTTCAACATTGGAACTCTCTTCCCTTGCTACGACAGTAACTGCTCCGCCATTTCGGTTGTATTGTATTGCATTAGCAATTAGATTGATAAAGACCTGATTCAAGGTTTGCTTATCACCTTGAATCATTGGCAGCGCACCTGGAACTTGAATATTCAACATAATATTCTGAGTTTCTGCTTGTTGCCGCATAAAATCAACCGTCTCAGAAATGATGGAAGCCATGTCAAGCTTCTCAAACTTCTGGCTGAGTTTGCCCTTCTCAATTTGAGCCATATTAAGCCAATCACGAATTAGAGTTAGGAGTCCTTGTGTTCGGATTTGCATACGCTGGAGGATTTCCTTTTGCACGGGTACTACTTCTCCAGCAATGCCGCGTAATAATACTTCAAAATATTGCATAATAGTGGCAAGTGGCGTCTTGAGTTCATGCGAGACCATTGTGATGAACATCTTTTTCATCCTATCCTTTTCCTGCTCCAGCCTTCTGATTTGTCTAAGGTCCTGAAAGAAGGCCACAATGCCCATCTCTTCACCTTCTTCAAACAGCACTGTTGCCGAAAGCTGTACCGGTATTTCGCTACCCGTTTTGCTAAGCAGGGTAGTTTCATAAAGAAAAAGGGAGTGTTTGCCACCGTATCCTTCGCCGTACAAATTTTCTCTGAACCGTTCCGCCTCCCCTGCGTCGAAAAATTGGTCCAGCAATGTTTTCCCAACCACCTCATACTTGGAATAACCGAGCGTCTTTTCCATGCTCCTATTGTAAGTAATCACCTCGCCAGCGCTATCGCAGCCAATAATGCCCTGAATGGAGTTTTCAATTAGATTTTTCTGGAAATTGTATGTCTCTGTCAGCTCTTTAGCCGTTTCCAGCCATTTTTCTTCTATCTGGGCAGTATAATCCTGCAGGTTTTTGCGTGTGGTATACCGCTCCTTGGCCCGCTTCAAAGCCACACCAAGGGCCTCATCATTGATAGGCTTGGTGATAAAGTCAGAGGCATCAAGCTGCAGGGCACGCACGGCAAGTTCCATTTCACCAAAGGCAGTGACCACAATCACCTCTTTGTCAGGTTGTGTTTCCTTGATTCTTCTAAGGACCTCGATTCCATCGATCCCGGGCATCCGAATATCAGTGATGACAATATGCGGAGATTTTTCATCACACAACGCCAGGCCGCTTTCTCCATCTGCTGCGGTCAACACCTCGTAACCAGCATCAGCAAGGGCAATGGACATAACCCTGCGTATTCCTTCTTCGTCATCTATAAACAGTACCTTCCAATCTTTTTTAGCCATCTTTTAGCGTCCTTTGGAAATAGGTTTTTTGATACTTTAAGATAGTAAGCCTGGGTAGTCTCGTCAAATCCTTTTTGCACAATCTAGCGGTGTGCTTTGTTCCCAACGCCATAGGACACAGCAAGAATGGACCGGAGTACCGATATTTGGCTACACGCGAGGTGATGGAGGAGCAGTTGATATTGGCTGGCATGGGAGAAGAGAAGCAATACAGTTTTCCGACAATGCCCATGAAAGAGAGTAAGTACAAGGTGTTCGGTATTGTGACCAACATGGACTGGGACGGCAACGAACTGATCCGGTGGCTTTATGAACGTTGTGGTAAGAGTGAAGAGGCCCACAGTGTAATGAAGGAGGATTTGGGGATATGTTTCCTCTTGACCCTTGCCGCTTTTTATAGTAATTAATCAGTTTAGAGTGTAGGGCCTGCAACCAAACGGCCCTTAACAACTAACAACAAATTTTCAATGTTTCCTAAAATTCCTGAGACCCGCAATGCACCTTGGCACCTTGGCACCTTGCTGAAATTAAGTCCCTCAAGTCCATGACAAAATTGCAACGATTCCAAAATATTTACCACAGCCTTGCTTTCCGGTTGATCTTCTGGGTTGGCCTGATCCTGCTGCTATGCATATCTACCTGGGCCTACTTTGATATCAGATACCAGAAAAAAAAGGCAATTCAGGGCATTATGCAAGAAGCCGACAGATTGGGTAATACCATCAAGCTTGGTGCTCATTATGCTATGATGCTGAATTCAAGGGACGATATCAATCAAATCATAAGAAATATTGCCCAGCAAAAGGAAATAGAAAACATTCGGGTTTTCAATAAACAGGGGCAGATCAAATATTCAAACAGAGTAAAAGAAGTTGATCTAATGACCAACATCAAGCATGACGCTTGTTATATCTGCCACAGATCCGAGCCCCCGCTTGAAGCGGTAAGCCTGGAGGTAAGGAAACGCGTATTTGATTCCCCCTCGGGCTATCGGCTACTTGGAATCATCAGCCCGATTTATAATGAACTAGGCTGTTCAACTGATCCCTGCCATTTCCATCAACAAGACAAAAAGGTTTTGGGTGCCCTTGATGTAGTTGTCTCTCTTAAAGACACAGACAAAGAGATCCTCAGTTATGAAAGACGGGTCGTTGCCATGGCGGTGATCGTTTTCCTGTGTACAT
>DAOUWN010000229.1 GCA_030667105.1 Deltaproteobacteria bacterium | reverse complement strand
ATCTGCATGATCTGAAGGGGCTCTGATTGGCCGCCGCAACATTGGTTTGAGCAGCATGAATTGGAAGATTGGGCGATGTTTGTATAACGTTCCTTGACTATGTTTCTGATTTCGTCGTCTCGTGATTCCATATTTCCTCCCAGATAATCGAATATCGTCGATTTACGATAATCGCCAATATGCGCTTCTTTGTCAAGAAGTTCTTTTTTAGCTTCTGCAATGTCGGGATAGTATCCTTAGAAAAGAAGATTAAAGGACGCTCTGAAGGTTTGCTCGACGAGATCCTCGCTAAAAATGTCATCTCCGAACACGGACCGGAACGTGAGCCCAAAATTTTTCGCTCTCAAACGGAACAGGCAACAGACAACGGCGGCCAGCCTTTGTTACGTATAGCTTGCCAAACAAGAAACCCACCGACTAAGTCATTTTGTTAGCAATTTCTATCACATATCGAAAAACAGAGATCAAGCAGCCTCAATGAAAAGGCCTTCTGTGTTTTGAATGTTGCCACAGTCTGAACCAGACGGTTCTGCCCTGTAAAATCCTGCCAGTTAAAACGTTTTGCTCCACCCGGCGCTGGCAAAGGCGAACCTGTCCTTGAATCTGTTGTAGCACACAGAGGCCGCTTCCTGTCCGGTGCAGTGAGAGACGGCAATAAGGTCCACTTTGTAGTCGTCAAAGGCATCCATGGACCTTTCCAACTGCTGACCAGGGCCGGTCATAAAGCCCAGGTGTGTGCCTCCGATCAGGGCGTGGAACTTCTTGTGTCCGGTCTTGGCCGAAAAATGGTTCATGACATTCACCACCCCTGAATGGGCGCATCCAAGCAGAATAACCGGTCCCTGATCCGTTTCGATCAACAGGCTGATGTCGTCCAGCAGTGGGTCGTCAGTGATCTTACCGTCATGCTCGACCTTGAGCCTGGTGTCCGGGTGTTCAAAATCGGTCTCCTTGGGCACTTCCCCCGAAAAGAAGATTCCCGGCGCGATTTCGGCAAATTCGCGTATCAACTTGAAACGGGCCTGTAGCGTCCCCTCCAGATAGTCTTGAGAGTACTTTATGCCGATGAAAATGCTTCGCTTGCCACCGGGAGTATCCAGTTCAGCATACTTTTTTGCAAAAATGTCAGGATGGGCGATGACCTCCATCCCCCGAGAGGGATGGAGCACAGCCGGCAGGCCTCCGGTATGATCATAATGGCCATGACTGAGGATAACCGTCTTGATTTCCGCCAGATTGATTCGCAATACCTGTGCGTTATTGGCGAGCGTCATGCCTTGGCCGGTGTCAAAGAGGATCTTTTGTCCGTCTTTTTCAATGAGGGCGGAAAAGCCGTGCTCTCCCATCAGCCCCATCGCCCCCCCTGCGGTGTTCTCGCATAAAACTGTGATTTTTGTCTGGCTCATAGTTTTTCTGAGTCACTTGAAATCAGGCAGGCCACTGTGCAGATGCCAGCGCTTTTCTGTTGCGTCATATTCCCATCGTTGTTCATCAATGAGGGTTTTTACTACCAGGTAATCTCCATGGAAGTACCTGATCTCCATGGTCAATTCCACCTTCAGGTTATCTGGCGACGAAGTGCTTTCAAGCAATTCATAAGAGGTCACTCTTATGTTTTTTAGATTGTTGAAATCCGGGTCTTGGTGTCCGGCTCCTTCCTTTCTTGTGAACTTGTTTGCCACCCGGTAATAGCCAAAGCGAATGGCTTTTTCGTAAGCAAGCGATGTGTCGTCAAACAATTCCATGCGCTGCGATGCCTCGAAAGTAGCGCATCCGACCAGCAAGAGGACACAGAGGTACAAAATGTATTTGGCCATGGACGCCTCCCTCATACAGGTTGTAGGTCTTTGACCGAGGTGTGCCTGTGATCCAGCCGTTCTTTTGACTTTTTGAAGGCCCTTTCCCCAGTTTTTTTCCCCACCCGAGTTGGGCTTGATAAGACTGCTATGCAATATTCTGGTACCGGTCGAGGCCCTTAACCAGGGCTACGGTAGAATGAAACATAAAGGCAACTTATCCCTGCAGCAAGTCGCCGACACGCCATAGCTTGGGCGACGGTGCGCTGCAGGGTATCCCGGCGAAGGCGAATAAATGTGGGCTCCCGAAAAGCTTCCACCCTTTTGTCAACGAACTCATAGTCCTTCACAATACTCTTAAAACGAATTTCATTTTCGCTGAGTATTTCGAATTGGTAAGCATCCGGTTCTTTCATTACATCCGGGGCAATTTCGTAAAATCTGTTTTCTTCAATCCACCATATGCCTTTCTGTCTGGATTTGCAGATCCCCTTTTTAGTGTGATGAACGAAAATGATTGTATAGGTTCCATCTGCTGAACGGTTTTGAATCCACGTACGCAATAATTTCCCTTCATGATTAACATGCTCACCTTCCCAGGTTCCGACAAATATACGCCTAACATCTTCCGGTACGTTCCCCTGGGGAGCCTTGTTCACAGTTCCACACCCTGCGTGCAGGATGATCATTGAAATCATAGCCAGACCTATTTTGAATTTCTTCATCTTCTGCCCCTGAACTGACTTCGATCTAAAATGTCGAAACCCCCTGTTATCCTACGGCGGACCCTGACAAGGTGCGGGGCCAGGTGCAGCGCTGTGATATCCGTAGGCCGATTGACAAAGTGGTTAAGTCCTGTTCCTGATTACCAGCCGGAGTACCCACGCATAAAGCACTGCATTGAGACTCAGGACAATAGCCCCCAGAACAATCTGCAAGCCTCGTGTGAGCGGAGAGGGATAAATCAAGGGAAGAATGTAGTGCTCAACAAGCCCCAAATTGTAACCGGTCGCTCCGCTTTTCACACGTAGCCAATCCTCAAGCGGCGTGAGTGGGCACCCCCAGCCGGTAAATTCGATTGTTACAGCCCACAGGGCAACTGGAACGTGAATCCATGCCACGCGACGCCACTTGAGAACACAGAACCCCCCGAAGACTGAGAATAGAGCAAAGATAAAATGTGCCAATACGACCAGATCGGCCAGAAAACGATAGAGCATTGCCTCTCTTCCCTATTAAGGCAGCCGCCGGATAATCGTGCTTTTTATCATGGGACACAGGGCATTACAACTCGGAATTCTCCGACATCTTTTCGAGAGCCTCTTCTGACGCAATTGACAGATTTCTCCAGGAATGATAAGTTATCGACTACATTTCAAACCGACCTCCTACAGCCAATGGACATGACCTGGTGACAGACCCCCAAGCCGACTTGGCCATTCACTACTTTGACTACTTAGCCAAATGCTTTCCCGTGATGTGTGCCAGTGACGAATTCCACTTTCTTCCTCGTGCCCAGGCCGCCAGCCGGTATTACGACAAGGTTGATGATCTCAATGCAGATGCTATCGACGAATGTCTCTTTACTCTGAAGAATATCCAAAGGGAATTCGATCTCCTGGCCACTCAGGAGAATGACCTGGAAAAGCTCACGGACCTTGAACTACTGAAGGCCAATATTGCAGGGATTCTAATAGAGCTGGAAACAAAGGAGTCCTGGCGTCACAATCCTTTGCTCTATTTGAAGATCGCCTTTATTGGACTGGATCACGCCTTGACAAAGCCTGCCTCAGAGCCGGAGGAGCGGACGGAAAGGGCGTTGGCCCGCCTGCAAGCCATTCCCCGGCTACTCCAACAGGCCATTGACAATATTGACGGCGTGCCAAAGGCATATCACCAGGCCAGCCTGGAGATGATCGGTGACTGTAAGGACTATCTTAATGAAATCAGCAATGGTTTCGCTGACAGGAGTGGCAGACACCTTACAGAGGGATTGAAGAAATCCTGCTCCTCTCTGGATGCCCTTGACAGATTCCTGAGGTCCATTCCTCCTGTTCCGAACGGACAGTTCATTGTTTCCGCCCTTGAAGCCACACTAAAAGACCATTTTCTGTCTGCCCGGAGTCTGCCCGAGGTATTTCAGATTGCCGAGGAAGAATGGCAGGACAGCCTGGAGCAACTGCAAAGGCTTCAAGCAAATATAGATCCCGGAAAATCCTGGAGAGAGTTGTACCATGCCTACTGTCCGTCAGATATTGAAAATCTGGAAACCATCTCCCTCTACCAACATGAAATAGACCGATTGGGTTCGTTTTTCCGCGAGCACGGTTTTAAGGACGTTGGATTGAACCTCTCCTTGGAACTTTGTGAAACACCCGCTTATCT
>DAOUWN010000203.1 GCA_030667105.1 Deltaproteobacteria bacterium | reverse complement strand
CGAGGCAGCGGGACTGATCTCCTCTATGTAGTTTTTAATACCTGTCACAATGGCATCGGCCAACTCTTCCTGGTATGCTGCAGTGTTGAGCCTGCGGCACTCTCTTGGATTGGAAATAAAGGCCGCCTCTACCAATATGCAGGGCATTTCAGCCCCAAGAAGCACATAAAAGGGGGCCTGTTTCACTCCCTTGTCCTTAATATGCTTGAATTTTGTCTTCAGTTTCCGGACCATGGCGCCTTGAACGTAGTCCGCGAGACGGCTCGATTCGTTGACCTTGGAATTCTTCATGAGGTCATTCAGGATAGACTCAAGGTCGCTGATGTTCTTGGCCGACGTAGCGTTCTCACGGGCAGCAACCAGTATTGCGTCATCATCGGTAGCCAAATTCAAGAAATAGGTTTCAATGCCACAGGAATACCTGTTTTTGTGGGCATTCGCGTGGATGGAGACAAAAATGTCGGCATTTTTTGTGTTGGCAATGGCCGTTCGTTCCTCAAGGGAAAGAAAAATGTCTTTATCCCTGGTCAGTATGGCCTCGCATCCGAGCCTCTCACGTATCTTTTTGGCCAGCCTCCTGGAGACCTCCAAGGTGACGTTTTTCTCTACGACTCTCTTAAAGTATCCAACAGCCCCGGGGTCCTTGCCGCCATGACCCGGGTCAATGACAATCCGTCTTACACCGAGCGCCAGTTGCTTGGCCAAAGATCCGTTGAGCATATTGCCAGCCGGTTTTGCCACCTCCTGCTTAAAGGGCTTTTTTGATGAGTGCTTCCTCGGAATTCCGTTCACATCAAGGACAACCCGAAAAGGATTCTTCAACGAGAATATCTTGAACTTCTTAATCGATTTGATATCTAACACCACCCGCACCTTATCCGGTGTATACTGAGCCGCACGGGCATCACTCAAGAGGTCATCACCAATGGGTACAACAGGCTTCAGGTTGGCGCCCATCCTGGCGCTGTCAATATCAATGTAAAGGCGCTGGGGCTTGCCAATGGCCGGATCTTTTCTTACTAGGCGATAGGCGAACGGCACATCTCTTTCCACATCAATGACTACTCGCGTGTAGCTTGGATTGGACCAAACCCTCATATCGCTCACCTCGGCAAGCAATGTCTCTGCGGGCTTGTTTTCTTTCTCATCAAGGGGCTCCTCGTAACCTTCCGGCAAGGGATCAGTTTTCCTGACACCTTTTTTCATCGCTAGAGAACCGGTCCCGGTCTGCTTGGAACTGGGCCTCTTCTTGCCTTCACGCAACTCGGCAATCGCCTTTTTCGCCTTAGACCGGTAAGGGCTTTTCGGAAAACGCCTCAATAATCGACAGTAGTGATCCACAGCCTCCTGTCTGTCATTCAGTTTGCCTGAAAGCTCGTACAGCCTGGAATACAAACGGCCTATCATAAAGAGGGCATCATCTGCCCTGACTCCGTCCGGGTGGGCTGCATACACAGACTCAGCTCTTTTGATACATGCAAGCCACTCATGCCGACTCTTTTGCTTTTGGGGGTCCTTCAGGAGCTTCTTGTAGCTGAATTCAGCCTGGCGATACTGGTATTCGATGCTTGCCGCCGCAACAGAAGGGTTGCATAGAGAAGAAAGAAAGAGGAAAAAAAGCACGGGCAGGGATTTTTTCCAGTCCATAACATAAGCCCGCATCACAAAAGCTCCTTTAGAGCATGCAACCGATTTAGTGCCTCAAGGGGTGTTATGGTGTCAATATCCATTTTCTTCAAGGTATTGATAACGACTTGGTCTGTGGTATTAAAGAGAGGGAGCTGAACGCCTGAGATCGAATCTGCCCCTTTTTTGGAACGACCGACCTGCGGTATCCCCACCCCATCAAACTCACCTGCTTCTATGTTTTTTAATATCTCCTTGGCCCTCTTGACAACCTCTTCCGGAACACCGGCCAGGCGAGCTACCTGGATGCCGTAACTCCTGTTGGTGCTCCCGTCAACCAATTTCCTGAGAAAGATAATCTCGTCATTCCATTCCTTGACCGCAACATTGCAGTTTTTCACACGGCGTTTGGTGAGGGCCAGGTCCGTCAACTCATGGTAGTGTGTGGCAAATACGGCCTTGATCCCTTGTCCTTTCCAGTCGTGGAGATATTCGGCCACGGCCCACGCTATACTCAGACCGTCAAAGGTGCTGGTCCCCCGTCCGATTTCGTCCAGAATGACAAGGCTTTTCCCCGTAGCGTTGTTCAAGATATTGGCGCTCTCCTGCATCTCAACCATGAAAGTACTCTGGCCTTGGGCAAGGTTATCAGATGCGCCAACTCGGGTGAAGATTCGATCCACAATCCCTATGGCCGCCTCTTGTGCCGGAACAAAGGATCCCATCTGAGCCATTAGGACCAACAGAGCCACCTGGCGAAGGACAGTCGATTTTCCGGCCATGTTCGGCCCGGTAATGATGAGCACCTGCCGGGATGTGTCGTCCATTTCAATGGTGTTGGGAACAAATCTCTCTGAAGTGATCATCTTCTCAACGACCGGATGACGACTCTCCTTTAACAAAAGGCTCCCTTCTTCATGCACTAACGGCTTGGTATAGCCATTTTGGTCGGCAAGTTCGGCCAGAGCAACCAGGACATCTACCTGGGAAACCAGATCAGCCATTTTGCCAATGCGGCGATTATCTTGAGCCACCTTTTCTCGTACCGTGCAGAACAACTCATACTCCAACTGGGCCCGTTTCTCTTCGGCTCCAAGGACCTTTGATTCATAGGTTTTAAGGTCCTCGGAAATATAACGTTCTCCATTCACCAAAGTCTGCTTGCGTACATAGTGCGACGGCACTGATTTGATATGTGTCTTGGGAACCCCGATATAGTACCCAAAAACCTTGTTAAACCCAACTTTCAAGGAGTTAATTCCGGTAGCCTTCCGCTCCCTGGCTTCCAATCGTGAAATCCAATCCTTGCCTTCCTGGCTTATGCGAATCAGTTCATCGAGCCCCTGATCAAAGCCAGGCCTAATAATGCCCCCTTCCCGGAGAGTCAAGGGCGGTTCGTCGGAGATGGCGCTCTCGATCAAACGCCCAATGTCGGCAAGATCATCCCACTCGCCCTTGATCTTTGAGAAATCGCCGCTTCTGTACCCCTCAATAAGAGCCCGTACCCGCGGAACTCTCTCAATAGAACGCTTCAACGCCACCATGTCCCGGGCATTGCACCGGTCAAGGGCAATTTTGGCATTCAGACGCTCCAGGTCATAGATCTCGTCCATGGCCTCCCTTAGTGAACGTTTGACAAGAAGATTCTCCTTGGCCTCTTCAACGCTATCCAGCCTCTGTTGGATTTTGCCAAGATCCAAAAGTGGATACTGGAGCCATGTTCGCAGTTTCCGCCCACCCATGGCTGTTACTGTGCAGTCCATGACGCCCAGGAGGGAACCACGTCTTGCCCCGGTTCGAATAGTCTCAAAAATCTCCAAGTTCCTTTTTGTCGCCTCATCTATTACCATAAAATCAGATAGGGAGTATGACACGATGCCCGTTACATGGACTAGGTCTCCTTTGTGAGTGTCATCCACATAGCGCAACAGACCTCCTGCGGCAGCAATTCCGGCCTGCCATTCATTGCAGCCAAACCCTTCCAGTGAACTGGTCTTAAACTGCCTGAGAAGCCGCGCTCGAGACGATTCAAGTTCAAAGGTCTCGTCTTTCAAAAAGCATATTGAGGTTTCATTAAGGCCGTGTATTAGCGCCTTGACTTGCGGTTCTTCGCGCTGTGATTCGGCAATCAGAGTTTCCCGTGGCTCTATGCGCCTGCACTCATCAAATACCTCATCGAATTCGCTTGACTCTGTGACCTTGAAAGTCCCTGTTGAGATGTCCAGATTGGCAATGCCGAAACTACCGTGCCAGAAATAAAGGCCCATGAGGAAATTGTTCGATTTTGAATCCAGAATCTCGGTATCAAGAACCAGTCCCGGCGTTATGACCCGCACGACATCTCTTTTTACAAGGCCCTTGGACTTTGCAGGGTCCTCCACCTGCTCGCAGATGGCCACTTTGAAACCGTGTTCGATCAATTTCGCAACATATGGCTGGGCAGCATGGTGGGGAATACCACACATGGGAATCGCTTCTTCGTCTTTTTTGTTTCGGGAGGTCAGGGCAATTTCGAGAATTCGAGATGCAACCTTGGCATCTTCAAAGAACATCTCGTAAAAATCGCCCATCCGAAAAAACAGGATGGCATCAGGGTAGTTATGTTTGATAGACAGATATTGCTGAACCATCGGGGTGGCTTTAGCCATAACAGCACACAAAACCGGCCGATAGCTCAAAGCCGAAAGCTGAAAGAGGAAACAAGCTTTGAGCTTTTAGCCTTCAGCCTCAATTAGGCACTTCCGTTTTCTTTCTGAGGGGTTGGTTCTTCTCCAATAGGCAGGCTTTTGAGGACCTTTATTTCTTCCTCTAGCTTCCTGATGGTCTCTAGATGGTTTTGCAAAGTCTTCTTTGTCCTAAAGCGTTCGCTCAACCCATGCAAATAAGAAAGAAAGAGCCCTACAAGCAAGAATCCGAGAAAATACACAGACAAAGGAACTGGCTGGCCTTCACCGCTCCACACCAAAAGGTTAAGCCTTAAGGATTTCTCGTCCATAAAAACGTCAATATTCTGCACGACTACAATCACCAAAAAAATGATCACCAGAGAAAGTAACAGAGGCTTCAAAGATCTCATCACAAATTCTCCTTATGTTCTAGCTAGTTTCCATCCAGAAATGGCCTTTTTCCGCAATCTCGGCGTCAATCTG
>DAOUWN010000287.1 GCA_030667105.1 Deltaproteobacteria bacterium | reverse complement strand
ATAGCGCCAAGGCGGGCGCAAAATCCTCGAAAGAGCTTGCTATTCCTGTGGTTTTGCTCAATCAGATCAGCCAAATCTAACCCAAATCTGAGCGCCAATTCTACCAAGTTATTTCTGACCCAGCCCTAATCCGTTAGTCATGGAATTCGTGCTTTTTCTGGCAGAAAATATTCGCGATACACTCTTTTTCAATAGTCCCAAATAATTTAGGAATTTAGGGATTTAATGAATTTCCACCAACCCGCCTGCCGGCGAGGCAGGTTCCTGAATTCTTCAAGTCACAATTCCTTAATCATCTTCCTGAATTCTTCAATTCGCAATCCCTCAGTTCCGGTTTATCCGGGCTAGGAAAGGACCATGAGAGTAAAGTTCAGGATTTTTGCAATTTTTTTGGTGATGCTTTTTGGGCTTTGCAAAGACGCGCCGGCCCTGCAGTGGGACCGGGTGCGGTGGGTGGACGATGGGGATACGGTGGTTCTTTCCAATGGTACGCATGTCCGCTACATAGGGATCAACGCCCCGGAGGTAGCCCACAAAGGCACGCCGGCAGAAAGGTTCGGACCTGAAGCCAGGACCTTTAACCGACAATTGGTGTACCGGAAGAGGGTTCGGCTGGAGCTCGACCGGGAAAAACTCGATCAGTACGGCCGCCTGCTGGCTTATGTGTTTCTTGAGGATGGGAGGTTTATTAACGCTGAGCTAGTCAAGAGAGGTTACGCCTACTGCCTGTTTCGCAGACCAAACATCAAGTATGACGACCTCTTGCTCCGTGTTCAGCGAGAGGCCATGGCAAAAAGGGTAGGGCTCTGGAAAGACTTTCGTGACCAAAGGGGCCCTTACATTGGCAATCGCCAGTCACGGCGTTTTCACCTGACGACATGCAGCTTCGGAAAGTCTACATCAGGAAAAAATCGAGTTATCTTAAAGAGAAAATACGACGCTTTTTGGGCCGGATATAGCCCATGCAAACGGTGCGGTCCGTAACTGACGAACTATTCCTTTTTCTCCTGTTCTATTATCTTCTGGATAATGTTGGCCGGCACCTCCTCATAATGGTCGAATTCCGACGTAAATGAACCTCTGCCGCCAGTCATGGATGTAAGATCAGGGGCGTATCTCAATATCTCGGCCATGGGTACCTGGGCTTGGATCAACTGCTTCTTGCCCTTGGCCTCCATACCAAGCACTTTGCCTCGCCTGCTGTTCAAATCTCCAATCACATCGCCCATGTAATCTTCGCTAACACTTACGGTCAAGTTCATGATGGGCTCAAGCATGGTTGGTTTGGCCTCTTGCAAACCTTTCTTGAAACACATGGACGCGGCGATCTTGAAGGCCATCTCTGAGGAGTCCACCTCGTGGGATTTCCCGTCGTAGAAGCGGACTTTCACATCCACTACCGGATAACCTGCCAGAACGCCGGACGGCATGGCCTCGAGAATCCCCTTTTCCACTGCAGGCACGAAATTGCGTGGCACGTTCATACCCGCAAGAGCTTGTTCAAATTCAAAGCCTTTGCCCTCTTCCTGAGGAGAAATATCGAAATGGACTTCCGCAAACTGTCCTCGGCCGCCCGACTGCTTTTTGTGACGGTAAACGACACCCTTGACCGCCTGCTTGATGGTCTCCTTGTACGGTATTTTCGGAGCATTCAGGATTACCTCAACCCCAAACTTGCGTTTCAGTTTTTCAGCCATGGTCTCAATGTGTATTTGCCCCATTCCCGAGATGATGATCTGTTTGGTTTCGGCATCTCGGTCGAGCTTCAGGGTCGGGTCTTCCTCCAGCAGTCTGGAAAGAGACGTGAATATCTTGTCCTCATCCCCTTTGGATTTAGGCGCTATGGCATAAGAAATGAGCGTCGGGAAGGGTTCAAGGCTTTGAAAGAGTATCTTGTTGGCTTGATCACACAACGTATCGCCGGTGGTGGTTTCTTTGAGTTTGGCAATGGCCACTATATCGCCCGGGCCGGCTGCGGCCATAGGCTTCTGTTCTTTGCCTGCGATCCGGAGGAGTTGTCCGAAGCGCTCCTTGGTCTCTTTGGATGAATTATAAAAAGAACTGTCCGGGTTGAGTGTGCCGGAATAGATTCTGAAAATACTCAATCTGCCGGCATAAGGGTCTGCAATGGTCTTAAAAACCAGAGCTGAAAAGGGTTCTGCCGGGTCAGGCTTAGGTTTTCTTGTTTCTCCTGTAACGGGATCCGTGCCGGGTATCCCTTTATGCTCCAGGGGTGATGGCAAACAAACATTGACTCAATACAACAAGAGATCGATGCCGATTTGCTTTGTGGCTGAACCGCACAGGACCGGGACAAAGGTCCGGGCCAGCGCGCCCGCGCGAAGTCCCTGAAGAAGTTCATCTTCAGTAATGGAGTGTCCGTCCAGATATTTCTCCAACAGGGCATCATCGGTTTCAGCTATGTTTTCCACCAGGGCCTCCCGCTCCGAGGCCACCTGGTCTTGCAATTCCGCGGGAATCTCACTCGCGCTTGTTTTCCCATCGGAGGCGTAGACATAGGCTTTCTGGCTGATCAGATCGACGACGCCCCGAAAGTCTTCTTCAGCGCCAATAGGAATCTGCACAAGCACTGGTTTTGGTTTGAAGGTCCGGGCAACCTCATTGAAGGTCTTAAAAAAATCGGCCCGTTCCCGGTCCATCTTGTTGATAAAGACCAATCTGGGCATTGAGATCTCGTCGGCAACGTTCCAGGCCTGCTCAGTCTGGACTTTAACCCCGTCGATGGCTTCAATCACGACTATGGCTCCATCGGCCCCTTGCATGCAGGATCTGGTGTCTGCAAAAAAATTGGCATCGCCAGGTGTGTCGATAATATTCAACTTGTGTTTGTTCCAGACACAGTGATGAAAGGCCGAGGAGATGCTGACCTTGCGCCGCACTTCCTCTGGCTCAAAATCCATCACACTGTTTCCGTCATCCACTCGACCCAAACGATTGGTCACGCCT
>DAOUWN010000271.1 GCA_030667105.1 Deltaproteobacteria bacterium | reverse complement strand
TATGGATCGGATCTGGCACCTTCTACTACCATCAGTTCTTGGCGCCACCGGCGGGATCGCAGTGCTGTCCAGGTACGTGCGCAGCCAGATGCTTGTAGTTGAAGGTCAGGACTATGTGCGCACGGCAAGAGCTAAGGGCCTTCCGCCAGAACAAGTCCACTATAAACATGCCTTGCGTAATGCCCTGTTGCCTTTTGTGACAATGTTCGGGCTGATTCTGCCCGGCCTCATTGGTGGTTCTGTGATTATCGAATCGATCTTTTCCTGGCCGGGAATGGGAAGGATGGCCTATGAGGCCATCCTGGCTCGAGATTATCCTGTTATTCTAACGGTCAATTTCGTTTCTGCGGTACTGGTGCTGGCCGGGACTTTTGTCTCAGACCTCCTTTACCTTGTGGTCGATCCGAGGATACGGTTATGACAAGGAAACGGGAATTCTGGCAACTCTTTGGAGAAAACAACCTTGCTATTGCGGGGCTGATCATTTTCATTCTTTTCTTTCTTACGGCTCTCGTTGGCCTCTATCTGACTTCAGGTGCGGAGCCGATCATTGATCCTGTTCAGGTCCGACTCCAGGAAAAGCTACGACCGCCCTTGTCCAAACCGAATCTTGAGACTTTGCGGCCTGACGAGGCTCCCGCTTTGGGTGTCTACTTGTTGGGGACTGATGACCTGGGCCGCGATGTATTTGGGAGAATGCTCCAGGGCGCCTGGGTATCCCTGACCGTGGGGTTTGTGGCTGTAGGGATCTCCGTGCTCATCGGCATATTTATGGGCGGCATAGCGGGTTACTTTGGAGAACACCATGTCAGGCTTGACCACATTCTCGCGGCTTGCCTTTTGTTTTCAGGTGGCGCGTTGGTTGCCGCGGGCGCAATCAGTCCAGGCACGGCGCTTCTTGTTCTTGGCCTGGCCTACGTTTCTTATGGTCTTTTGAGGAAAAAGTCGCGGGCAAGACGAAAAATGCCAAAATGGCTTCGCATGCTTCACATAGAGGCCATTTCTATTGACACACTGATTATGCGAATCGTGGATATCATGCTCTGTTTTCCGAGTTTTTTCTTGATTCTTACGGTGGTCGCGCTCCTTCCGGCAAGCATCTACAATATTATGATCGTCATAGGGCTAACGAGTTGGATGGGCGCCACACGTTTTGTGCGCGCTGAATTTCTCTCTTTGAGGGAACAGGACTTTGTCACTGCCGCAAGGGCCCTTGGTGTTGGCAACTTGAGGATTATCTTTCGTCACATGATGCCTAATGCCATTGCTCCTGTCCTGGTTTCTGCCACCATCGGTATTGCAACAGCTATTCTGACCGAGGCGGGCTTGAGTTTTCTCGGTTTTGGTGTTCCTCCGCCTCATGCCACGTGGGGGAATATCCTTTCTGATGGCAAAGGCTTCATTTTCGATGCCCCATGGCTGACGTTTGTGCCTGGTCTTGCTATCTTGATCGTGGTGTTGTCCTTCAATCTCTTTGGTGAGGGGCTGCGGGATGCACTGAATCCGAAGTTAAGGGAAAGAAGCTGAAAGCTCAATGCATTTTAGACACCATATAGCCTATGACCAGTAACAAGGATATCCTCCTTTCCGTTCAGGACCTGAAGGTATATTTCCACGGTAGGAAAAGACTTGCCCGTGCCGTGGACAGGATCAGCTATGAAGTCCGCATGGGCGAGACAGTCTGTCTGGTAGGCGAGTCTGGTTGCGGAAAGACAGTCTCAGCGCTGAGCATTCTCGGCCTTGTCCCCGAGCCGCCCGGCGAAATCGCGGATGGCAGGGTGCTGTTTGAAGGACAAGATCTTTTGGAACTTACAGACGATGAGATGCAGAAAATTCGCGGAAATCGTATTGCCATGGTCTTTCAGGAACCCATGACCTCACTTAATCCCGTATTTACCGTTGGCGCTCAGATTGCTGAAATCATGATGGTCCACGAAAACCTGAGCGCAGCCAATATTCAAGAACGGTGTGTGAAACTTCTCACCGATGTTGGCATTGCAGAACCCGAAGAACGCCTGAAAGACTATCCCCATCAACTAAGCGGAGGACAGCGGCAGCGGGTTATGATTGCCATGGCGCTGGCGTGTAATCCCGAATTAGTAATCGCCGATGAACCTACGACGGCCCTTGATGTGACCATCCAGGCACAGATCCTAAACCTTTTTGCGGAGTTTCAGAAAAGGCGACACATGGCACTTCTCTACATCACCCATGATCTGGGGGTGGTGGCCAAGATTGCTGATCGTATCTATGTGATGTATGCGGGAATCATTGTGGAACATGGTAGCGCCTTTGAGATTTTTCATCACCCGTGTCATCCGTATACCCAGGGGCTTTTGGCTTCGTTGCCGGATCGCACAAAACGTGGCGCCAGACTCAAAAGTATTCCGGGCACAGTGCCGGATAGCGCCAACAAACCCGCTGGTTGTCCCTTTCATCCAAGGTGCGACTTTGCTGTGTCATCCTGCTCCAATACCTTGCCAGATATATGTGATTGCGGGGGGGGACACTTAAGCCGATGCCCGGTGCTATATGATCGCAAAGAGATGAACTTGTAGGCGCTTCAGGAAAAACGAAAGCATTCCGCCATGTGAGGAAGATACCTGGTTATTGTCTTTGATCTGAAGCCCAGAGGGCTTGCTCGACCCATCACGGGATGGGATATGAGCCAGAAAGAGATTCGATATTATAAGAAACATAGAGGGGAAAAATGAATAAGCAACCAAGAAAGCCGGGAAACTTGGCTCAGTACTACGATCATAAGAACATTCTGGATGAAATCACGGATGAATCTGTCGATTTCAGTTTGGATGATCATCTTCGCCAGGATATACTATCAGCAAAACGCAGAAGGAAACTCAAGAATATCACTCTCAAGATAGACCCCATCCAGGTCAGGGCCATCAAGAAGCTTGCAGCCATGAAATCCATTCCGTATCAAACCCTGATCAGGCATTGGCTGGCCGAGGAAATCAAGAAAGAACTGAAATTGGAAGAGAGATAATATCTTCCTTCTATTGAACAAAAAGGTAATGTCTGGTGACGTGACGACCATGACCTTGTCGTTGCGTTTTTTAGGGCAATGCACTATGAGCCGAAATAAGAAGAAAGAACACGGACTTTCACAGAGCCCCATCTTCGCTGATATACCCCAAGAGACATTATATGAGCTTGAACAGATGATTGAAGGAACCGGTTTGGGACTTGCAATCGTTGAAAGGATTGTCACCAACCACGGTGGGAGGGTCTGGGCAGAATCCGAAAAGGGGAAGGGGGCAACCTTCTATCCAGCAGCATAGCAACTCAATGCCTGTTCCCTCTCCTCTGCTAAGGAAGCCCCACAGCGGGCCACAATCTCATAGATACC
>DAOUWN010000296.1 GCA_030667105.1 Deltaproteobacteria bacterium | reverse complement strand
CCATAAAAGAGGCCGTTATTGCCAAGGAACACTCCAAGCATGATCTGGATGCGGCCATCTTTTTTATGGATATGAGGACCTATGGTAAGGACTTCGAGAAATATTATAACCGCGCCAAGGAACAGGATGGGGTCAGGTTCATCCGCTGCCGTGTCCATTCTGTTGGAGAGGATCCTGATACCAATGACCTGACACTTCGCTATGTTGATGAAGGCGGCAACGCACAGGTCGAGACATTCGATATGGTAGTGCTTTCCGTAGGGCTTAGGACTCCCGAAGGGCTTGTGGAAGTGGCCAAGCGTCTTGATATTGACCTGGACAAGGACAACTTTGTTGAAACAGGGACCTTTACTCCTGTAGAGACATCCAGAAAGGGGATTTATGTCTGCGGGGCCTTCCAGGAACCAAAGGATATTCCGTACTCGGTCATGGAAGCGAGCGCTGCTTCCTGCGGGGCGGAAGAGATTCTGTCGGATGTCCGCGGCACGATGGTTAAGGAAAGGACCTATCCTGAAGAAAAAGACGTATCTGGTGAAGAGCCCCGGATCGGGGTCTTTGTGTGCCACTGAGGGATCAACATCGGGGGCATCGTGGATGTCCCGAACGTAGTTGAATACGCCCGAACCCTGCCTGGTGTGGTCTATGTTGAGGATAATCTCTTCACGTGTTCACAGGATACCCAGGAAAAGATTGCAGAAGTGACTCAACGGGAGGGGTTGAACCGCGTGGTGGTGGCTTCCTGCACACCCAAGACCCATGAACCGATGTTTCAGGAAACCCTGAAGAATGCAGGTCTTAACCAGTACCTCTTCGAAATGGCCAATATTCGCAATCAGTGCTCCTGGGTGCACAGCAACCAACCAGAGCTGGCAACTGCGAAGGCAAAGGATCTGGTCCGCATGTCGGTTGCCAGGGCCGAACTGATACAGTCGTTAGAACAACCTGCCATCTCCGTGGACCACAACGCCCTCGTGATCGGAGGCGGTGTCTCTGGTATGACGGCAGCCCTTGGTCTGGCCGATCAGGGGTTTCATACATTCCTTGTGGAGCAATCGAATGAACTGGGTGGAAATGCCCTTAAACTCCTTGAGACCTGGAGGGGAGATAAGATTGCGGACAAGGTCAAAGAGATGGTCGGAAAGGTTGAGGATCATCCCCTGATTGATGTGTACAAAGGATCGAATATCAAAGAGGGCGCCGGATTTGTTGGAAACTTTGAAACGACTATCTCACAGAACGGCACTGACATAATCCTGAAACATGGGGCGATAGTGATAGCAGTCGGTGCAGAGGAATACAAGCCCAGTGAATACCTTTATGGCGAAGATGACAGGGTCCTGACGGCCCTTGACCTTGATTCGGCCCTGAGCGGCAAAGAAGAATGGATAGCAAAGGCCAAAACAGCCGTTTTTATTCAGTGTGTGGGATCACGGGAACCAGAAAGGCCTTATTGCTCCAAGGTCTGCTGCACCCATACAATGCACTCAGCTTTAGAACTAAAGAAAATGAACCCGGAAATGGATATCTATGTCCTTTACCGGGACATTCGCACCTATGGCCAGCGAGAGGAGCTATATAGAGAGGCCAGAAGCCGCGGTGTCATGTTTATCAGGTATGATCTGGAGAAAAAACCTGAGGTCAAGAAAGACGGAGATGGGGTCTTGGTGGCGATCAAAGACCCTATACTTGGTCGTGATCTTGAGATCAGTCCTGACCTCGTAGTCCTCGCCTGTGCTATTGTACCCCGTGACAACTCAGCACCCTTGGCCCAGCTATACAAGCTGGCCCTCAACGAAGATGGGTTCTTCATGGAGGCGCATGCCAAGCTCAGGCCGGTGGAGTGCGTCACAGACGGTATTTTCCTGGCCGGCATGTCCCATTACCCAAAGCCGATCGAAGAAAGCATCGCGCAGGCCAAGGCAGCGGCTTCGAGGGCCTCCGTAATCCTGTCCAAGGACGAAATCAAGATTGAAGGTGTTGTCTCACACGTAAACGAGGCCTTGTGCCGCGGCTGCGGCAAGTGTGAGGAGGCTTGCCCCTACGGCGCCATTGCTGTGACGGAACGCGAAGACGGTAAGAGTAGGGCATCCGTTCAGGGGGCGCTATGCAAGGGGTGCGGCGCTTGCGCGGTGGCCTGTCCCACCGGGGCAGCAGGTGTGCGCCACTTCTTGGATAGCCAGGTTCTTACCATGCTCGAGGCTGCCCTCGCCATATAGAATAGATTGAGACAAAGGAAAAGAGATTATGAGTGGAGAGTCTGAGCCAACGATCATCGCCTTTTGCTGCAACTGGTGCGCCTATGCCGCAGCAGACCTGGCAGGCGTTAGCCGCATGCAATACCCGGCCAATGTTCGAGTGATCCGGGTGATGTGCTCTGGAAGGATCAACCCTGATTTCATCCTGAAGGCATTTCAACTCGGCGCCGATGGGGTGCTGGTAAGTGGCTGACACATCGGCGATTGCCATTACCTGGACGGTAATGAAAAGGCAAAACGGATCATCGAGAGGACGCGTCAATTGGTGGCCCTGCTGGGGATTGAGGATGAACGCCTCCGCCTGGAGTGGATCT